>PIVQ01000305.1 GCA_003354055.1 Desulfobacteraceae bacterium
TTTGTTGGGATCCGGCAATGTGATAACTTTGTGTTTTATACCCTGCCGGGGTTTAAGTTTCTTGCCTTAATAATAAATTAATACTATAAGACCTGGTACCCAAAATTAAAGGGTGAATCATATAGCAGTATCTTATTTTTGGCAATTGATAATCTATATATAATGAACTAAAAAATAAGGAATACCCAATGAAAAAATCAATTATTAGAGGCACGGGTAAATTTCTTCCCCCTAATATAGTGACCAATGATGATCTTAAGGCCATCATGGACACTTCAGACGAATGGATCCGCCAGCGAACAGGTATTCATCAGCGCCACTGGGTTGCTGAAGAGGACGCGTGCGGGGCTTCGGACCTTGGTACCGAGGCCGCAAAAATTGCCCTTGAGGCTGCGGGCTGGGCACCTGAAGATCTTGATTTTATCATTTTTGCTACTCTGAGTCCGGATATCATGTTCCCGGGCGGTGGTTGCCTGCTTGCCCGGAACCTGGGGCTTAACAGCACACCTGCACTGGATATCCGTCAGCAATGCACAGGCTTTCTCTACGGCATGGCAACGGCTGATGCCTATATCAAATCCGGTCTCGCCAGCAAGATTCTGCTGGTCGGGGCGGAAGTCCACTCTTCAGGTCTGGACAAATCCACACGGGGACGTGATGTAACAGTCATTTTCGGTGATGGGGCTGCTGCAGTCTGTATTGAAGCCAGTGATACCGAGGACAATGTTGGCTTGATTGCATCTGCACTTCATGCGGATGGCAACTATGCAGATTCTCTTATGACAGAGCTGCCCGCCTCAAACCTGTTTAGACGGATGCCCGAGGATGTCTCTTTGGATGATCCCAGATATTTCCCGGTCATGGATGGCCCCACCATATTTAAAAAAGCCGTACGCATGCTGCCCAAGGTAACCCAGGAAGTACTGCAGAAAGCCGGCATGAGTCTGGATGAGATTGATTTGGTGATTCCCCACCAGGCCAACAAACGGATCAACCAGGCTTTCGGCCAGTTCATGAAACTGCCGGAAGACAAGGTTTTTCATAATATCCAGAAATACGGAAACACAACAGCTGCAAGTATCCCGTTGGCACTTACCGAAGCCATTGAAGAGGGCAGAACCGGAAAGTCCGGTGATGTTGTTCTTTTTGTGGCACTTGGTGCAGGCCTGACCTGGGGTGCTTCTATTTACAAGTTTGCTTAAACCGGGTAGTTAAAAAAAACAAAAGCCCTGGTAACCTGATCACAAGTTGCCAGGGCTTTTTTAATGGTTAATCCTGACCGAATAATTTATTCAGATAAAAGCGTTCGCTTTCATCCGGACATGAAAAATTATGGTCAGAATTCTGATTCCGGTCAGCGATCTCATCTCTTATATCCGATGCCATGACCTTGCCCAGTTCAACCCCGAACTGATCAAAGGGGTTGATCCCCAGCATAAACCCTTCAAAAATCGTTCTGGCCTCATAAAATGCCAGCAGCTGTCCTATACTTTCCGGTTCCAGGTCATTGACCATAATGATGGATGAGGGGCGGTTGCCGCTGAATTGCCGTGCGGGATTTTCATTTTCCTGGCCAAATGCAAGGGCCTTGGACTGAGCCAGAAGGTTGGCCCAGAGTTCCTGATGGTTGGTTACCCCTTTGGACTTGGCCTGGTGACCTGTATAGCCCGGCTTTACCACGCCAATAAAGTCAATGGGAAAGGCCGGACCCTGGTGGGCCAGCTGGAAAAAGGAATGCTGGGCATTGGTGCCGGGCTCTCCGAAGATAATGGTGCCGGCCGGCCGGGTCAGTGTATCTCCTCCTAAGGAAACCGACTTTCCAACACTCTCCATATATACTTGCTGAACATGGGCGGCCAGCTTGGATAACCGGCTGGCATAGGGAATGACGGCCTGGGCCGGATAGTTCAGGAATATGGTATTCCAGATGGAGATCAAGGCTGCTCTCAAAGGGATATTTTTATCCTCCGGTGCAGACAGGGCATGTTCATCCATTATTTTACAGCCGTTTAAAAACCGCTGAAATCCCTTAAAGCCAAATGCCAGACTAAGCGGCACACCACCTACAGCAGAGGATACCGAATACCGTCCGCCGATAAAATCAAACATATGAAAAGATGCCAGTACCGGTGTCTTTGGATCGTCTCCCGGGCTTCCTTTGGCCGTTACCGTGACCACATGGCTTTCCGGTTTTAGACCTTGGGTCTTTAAAAAGCGTAACGCCTGGTTCAGGTTGGCCATGGTTTCCGTTGTGGTATAGGATTTTGAAATGACAATCCAGAGAGTGGTGGCAGGATTGATCTCTTTTATGATCCCTGCAAAATTATCAATATCCACATTGGGCAGAAAATGGAGGCGCAGGCGTGTAGGCATGGACAGGGTCATGGCCTCATGGACAAATTGGCATCCCAGGTAGGAGCCACCGATACCCACGACCACTGCATCTGAAAAAGGTAGTCCAGTAGCCCCGGTAATTTCATGGTCATGAACCTTTTGGACAAAGGACTGGATCTCGTTGTTCACCCGGTCTATTTCAGCCCTGACATCCATGCCGTCAATTTTAATAGTCCCTTTTCCCGATCCCCTTGCTGTCATGTGCAGTGCAGCACGGTTTTCGGTAACATTAACAATTTCCCCTGCTGACATGTCTCTGAAACGTTCAAGAACCCGGGTGGTTTTTGCCAGATCCAGAAGCAGGGAAACAGTGGTCTTGTCCAGTCGTTGACGGGAAAAATCCAGAAAGAATCCCTTGCTTTTTAAAGAAAATTCAGAAAAACGATTCTTCTGCCTGCACAGGGCTTTGAGGTGAAAAGACGCCGAGAGAAGGTCTTTGGATTTTGTGGTAAGTTTTTTGTGTAACAGATTAATTTCAGGATGGTTATCATGAAGCAATCCGGATTCGATCATTGTAATCTCCTGTTATGCTGTAAGTCCGAAGGACGATAATCGAATTAATCAAAGTCTAAGGATGTTATAAAAGAAAAAAAACATAGAATAAAGCGGTTATTGATAAAAATCTAAAATTTCGTGACAAATTGACAGTAGATCCCATATCCGATATATAAAGCAGAGTACTGATGATACAAAGGATTTCCCCACATTATACAAGATTGGAAAAACCATAGTGGTGACGGTATGAATGCTCTTTTTCGTATGTTGAAATGGCTTTTAGTCACTGTGACAGCGCTTCTTATCGGTGCGAGTCTTTCTCAGGCTGGTGTCCTTATTTCCGGGAAGACAGCCGGTGAGATTTCCATTCAGTCAAAGATTTTCATACTGAAAGACAGCGACAAACAACTGGCCATCCAGTCTGTTTCCACGCCTTTGGCAGATAATCAATTTATATTAAATAAAGAAGAAAGAGCATCCTACGGGTATACCTCTGCAGCGTATTGGATAAAAGTTACCATTGCCAAGAATCCGGAAAACAAAGAGAACTGGTATCTAAAACTCCGCTATCCCCATCTGGATCAAATTGAGTTCTACGCACCTGATAAGGACGGGCATTTTACCAGAATTATAACCGGTGATTCCGTTGCGTTCAGCCACCGTCCTGTGGCCAACCAAAATTTTATTTTTCCCATTTTTCCAAAGGAGACAGGGTCAACCTATTACCTCAGGCTTTCAAGCCAGGGGGTGATCAAGTTTCCCCTTACGATCCTGGACAAAACCACCTTTCATCAAAAGGACCATAAAATTCAATTGGTCGCCGGTCTGTATTTCGGTGCGCTCATCATTATGGTGGCCTATAATCTTTTGTTTCTGTTTTTTGTCCGGGAGAGGCTCTATCTTTATTATGCTTGCTTTGTTCTGTTGGTTACCCTGCACCAGGTCATATGGTTCGGATTCGGGTTTGAATATTTATGGCCGGACTATCCTGGACTGAACAACAAGCTGGATATCTTTGCCGGTAATGGGCTGTTTTTCTTTATCGGGCTTTTTGTCATGGACTTTCTTGAGACAAAAAAGCATATTCCCAAAATGGATAAGGTACTTAAGCTGTCAACCGCAGTTGTGGGGGTGAGCGCCGTACTGATTTTCATACTGGACAGGCAATTGATCCTGGGACCGACCAACAATGCAAACATTATACAGATGGTGTTGATTTTAACAGCAGCTGTCATTTGCTTTTTTAAAAGGAATCGTCAGGCCAAGATATTCCTCTTGGCATGGAGTATGGCCCTTCTGGGTGGGTTATCCCTTGCTTTAGCAAAGAGCAATTTTCTGCCCGAGGCCATGTTCTGGTCATATGGTGTACAGATCGGAATTCTGGCCAATGTTCTTCTCATTTCCCTGGGACTTGCGGACAGAATCAATAATATGAAAAATACCCTTTCACGGACCAGGGAAAAAATCGAACAGAAAAATCAGGAACTAATCCAATCCTGCTCCCGCCTGGAGGCCAGTGAAAAACGATTCAGAGATCTTTCAGATCTACTTCCCCAGACCGTTTTTGAGATGAATGTAGAGGGGCGTATGATCTATGCAAATGAACACGGCATGGAACTGACCGGATATTCCAAAGATGATTTTAGAGATGGGCTTGATGTATTAACGCTTTTTAATAAAAAGTACCATCAAAAGATAAAGCAGGATATGTCCGAAGTGTTTGCGTCCAATGCCACCATGCAGGGGGAGTATGAACTGAGACGGAAAGACGGCTTCCATATACCTGTATTTTATTATGTCAGTCCCATACTCTCTGACAATCAGCCGGTTGGTATCAGAGGGGTGGCACTGGATCTGTCCGAAAGAAAGAAAACCGAAGAAATTATGATTCAGACGGAAAAGATGATGTCTGTGGGAGGTCTTGCCGCCGGCATGGCCCATGAGATAAACAATCCTCTGGCCGGGATGATCCAGAGTGCCCAGGTGTTGGAGAATCGTCTGACAAAACCGCTTCCTGCCAATGATAAGGCGGCTGAGAAACTTGGTACTTCTATGGATGTGATCCGGCAGTTTATGGAAGAACGGGGTGTTATCCGTATGATAGACAACATTAATCATTCCGGATTCAGGGCATCGAAGATTATCCAGAATATGCTGACCTTTGCCAAGAAGGGAGATTCGGTCAAGCGGCCCTGTGAATTGGATAAGATGCTGGATGATACAGTGGCGCTGGCCCAAAACGATTATAATCTGAAAAAGAAATTTGATTTCAAAGATATTGAGATCGTCAGGGAATACAGCCCGGATATGCCCCCTGTGTTATGCGAACAGAGCAAAATACAGCAGGTTGTGTTTAATTTAATTAAAAATGCATCCCAGGCCATGGGTACCCAAAACCCTAATCCTGGTTCCAATGAAAATTCCAAAATTACACTCCGGCTGTCAAAGCAGTTTAACTGGGCCCTGATTGAAATTATCGACAATGGGCCCGGCATGAATGAAGAGACCCGGAAGAGGATTTTTGAACCCTTCTTTACCACAAAAGGGCTTGATAAGGGAACCGGCCTTGGACTCTCTGTTTCGTATTTCATTATAGTGGATGACCATGGCGGTGAGATGAAGGTAGACTCAGAACCCGGCAAAGGCGCAGCATTCAGCATACGCCTTCCCATGAATGACGTTCCCGTATCGACGTTGAATTATAGATAGGCATGCTTCGGTTCTTAAGGATCGGCTCCAAAATTATTTGATCTTTTGTTTTCAAAATACCCAGTCTTTTAAGGGGTTTTGGAAACAATTTAGATCAAGTTATTTTGTAACGATTCCTAAGTCGGATTCCAAAAAAACTTGACAACCTTTCAAAGGCTTTCTAAAAACAACTCCATGAATCAGATAATTTTAACCCGGCTAATAGATAAAGGCGTGAACATTCCCAACCCCGAAACCGTCTATATTTCTGATGATGTGGATCCGAACCGGATCTCGGGCAAGGATGTTACCCTCTACAACGGAACAAAACTGATCGGCAAACGAACCCTGATCGCTGAAAATACTCGCATCGGATATGAAGCACCGGTTACTCTTGAAAATACCCTGGCTGGTCCTGATACGGATCTTAAGGGCGGATATTTCCAGGATACGGTATTTGCGGGGCTAAATACCTTTGGATCAGGTGCCCATGTCCGCAAAGGCACCATCCTTGAAGAGCAGGCCAACGCAGCCCATACGGTCGGACTAAAGCAGACCATTCTCTTTCCTTTTGTCACCCTTGGCAGCCTGATCAATTTCTGTGATTGCCTCATGGCCGGCGGCACCAGCCGGAAAGATCATTCAGAGGTGGGATCTTCATTTATCCATTTTAATTATACCCCAAACCAGGACAAGGCCACCCCATCCATAATGGGGAATATCCATCAGGGTGTAATGTTGAACCAGCGTCCCATATTTTTAGGGGGGCAGGGCGGACTGGTCGGGCCTATGAAAATCGGATTCGGCTGTCTAACTGCGGCAGGATCTGTGGTTCGTAAAAGTGAAGACCGTTCTGACAGACTCATCCTGGGGGGCGGTTTCAAAAGCATCTCCCTTCCCAGGAAGCCTGGCATCTATACCAATGCCGATCAGATATTCACATTTAATATCGCCTATATTGCAGGATTGCTTGCCTTAAACGCCTGGTATCATAATGTCAGGCCTTTATTCATCCATGACTTTTATTCCGGAGAACTGGTTCAGGGATTACAGGATAATTTATCTGTCTGCATAGACGAGCGGGTAAAACGGTTGCTGGCCTTTGGGGAGAAGCTAAAAATTTCCAGAGGTATTTTGTCCGGTGGTTCAAAGGGGAATGGCAGTGCTGCTGTTGAAAGCCATGACAAGGTGCTGGCCGCGTTAGATCGGGTCGGGGAAAAAATAGATATCCAAAGATCTGCCGATCACATGACTAAAAAAGGTGAAAAATTTATCAAAGCAGTTGAATCCGCCATTGTCGAAAAAGGGCAAAAGTATGTGTCAGCGATTCAGGCAGTGGATCAAGGATCAATCGATACGGGCAGTGGCTGGCTGGAAGAGATTCAGAAAAAGCTTACAGACGATCTGTAATAAGGATCGAGAACATAATAAATTGAGCAGAAATTTATCTGACAGGAAAATAGATGGGACAGTTATTTGGTACAGACGGAATCCGGGGCAGGGCAAACACCTATCCTGTGACCTGTGAACTGGCAATGAAAACCGGACAGGCCGTTGGTCTGTTTACACAGGAAACAGGAAATACCTCCGTGGTGATCGGCAGGGATACACGAATATCCGGACAGATGTTGGAATCAGCCCTGGCTGCAGGCATTGCATCTGTCGGGATCAATGTACTTCTGGCAGGAGTGATTCCAACACCGGGGGTGGCATATTTAAGCCAAGTTATTGACGGGGCAGGGGCCGGCATTGTTATTTCAGCCTCCCATAATCCTTTTTATGATAACGGCATCAAAATCTTTAAAAGAGGCGGGATCAAACTTTCAGATGACCAGGAAGAAAAAATAGAGTCCCATATACTGGGAGATGAGATTGTTCCACGGGATGATGTGGGAAGAATCGCCGTGATTTCAGATGGTTGTGAAACATACTCACGGTTTCTTCTGAAGAAGTTTCCTTTCAGGAAACCTGAGAGAAAGCTTAAATTGATCATTGATACGTCTAACGGTGCTGCCTATGATTGTGCAGGTCTTGTATTCAACAATTATCTGTTTGATACGGTCTTTATCCACAATCAGCCGGACGGTGTTAATATCAACGATAATTGCGGTTCCCAGCATACTCAGGATGTATCTGCCCTTGTTATTAAAGAAAAGGCGGATATAGGCCTGGCATTAGACGGTGATGCAGACCGACTGATTGCCGTTGATGATACGGGTCGGCAGATCACCGGAGACAGGATCCTTGCCATCTGTGCCCAGTATGCAAAAGCCCAAAATACCCTTGATAACAACATTGTTGTAAGTACAATTATGAGCAATATTGGCCTGATTAATGCCTTGAAAACATTGGGAATTGATCATGAAATCACCGATGTTGGGGATCGTAAGGTGCTTGAGCGTATGCAGGAGACCAATGCTACCATTGGTGGTGAGGATTCCGGTCATATG
>PIVQ01001098.1 GCA_003354055.1 Desulfobacteraceae bacterium
CTAAAAACTGTCGAGCCCTTATCCGGAAAAGATCTTCACCTTACTCTGGACCTTAAACTTCAGCGGCGGGCCGAAGAATTGCTGGCCGGTAAGGACGGATCTGTGGTGGCCATCGATCCTTCCAACGGGGATGTGCTGGTCATGGCATCCACCCCTAGTTTTGACCAGAATGATTTTATCGGCGGTATCTCCTCCAAAAAGTGGCGGGTGCTCATGGATGATCCTGGCAAACCCATGAGCAACAAGGCCATCCAGGCAGAATATCCGCCGGCGTCAACCTATAAGACCCTCACAGCACTGGCCGGACTTGAAGAAAAAGTGATTGACCGGAACTCCACTTCCTATTGTCCCGGGTTTTACAAATTCGGTAACCGGCGTTACCAGTGCTGGAATCGTCACGGCCATGGGGAAATCAGCGTGGAGGATGCCCTGGCTCAGTCATGTGATGTCTTTTTCTATCAGACCGGTGAAAAACTCGGCGTAGATGCACTGGCTCAATATGCAAATGGCGCGGGGTTGGGAAGGCGGACCGAGATCAGTCTGGCTCATGAGCGGGCCGGACTCATCCCTACGGCAGCCTGGAAAAAGAAAAGATTTAAGGAGGCCTGGCAGGCTGGGGAAACCCTGTCCATAAGTATCGGCCAGGGGTTCAATCTGGTTACCCCATTACAGATGGCAGTATTTATGGCGGCTGTAGGCAACGGGGGGACCTTATATAAACCGAGAATCGTTAAGTCCATCCGTGACAGCAAGGGTAATGTGGTCAAAACCATTGATCCTGAGATCAAAGGCGGATTGCCCGCATCCAAAGAGACGTTGGCCATTGTTAAAAAAGGATTGCTGGAGGTGGTGCAAGGAGACAGGGGGACGGCCCGCCGAATCCGCATCAAAGGAATTGACATTGCCGGTAAAACCGGAACGGCACAGGTGTTCAGCCGTAAGGCCGGTGAAAAGTTTGAAAATGAAAAATTGAGCCGCTCCCTTCAGGATCACGCCTGGTTTGTCTGTTATGCGCCTGCTGAGAGTCCAAAAATTGCGATTTCGGTGATTATTGAACATGGGGAGCACGGTTCCAGCGCAGCCGCTCCTGTGGCCAGAGATCTTATCAGAACATATCTGGATGTCGGCGATAAGAAAAAGGCGACACCGACCAAAACCGAAAGTTCACAGGAGTAATCATGTTTGACCGACGGTTAATCGAAAATTTCGACTGGGGTTTTTTGGGAATAGTTTTTCTGATCTGTGCCACCGGCCTGGTGATTTTATACTCTGCGGTGACAGCCGGCTATGATGGAACCGGGCTCCATGTGCTCTTTAAAAAACAGGCGATTTGGATGGGGGCAGGATTTGTTATCATGATGGGCAGTCTGATTATTGATTTCAGAGAGTTGGATAAGCTCAACCTCTTTATATTTGTCCTATGCGTGGGATTGCTGATCTCCACCTATCTGTTTGGGCAGATGGGTGGTGGTTCTCGGCGGTGGTTGGTGCTGGGGTTTGTACGTGTGCAGCCCTCTGAGCTTATGAAAATTTCTCTTATCATCAGTCTGGCATCTGTGTATTCCGATAACCTGTCGCAAGAAGGATTAGGGTTCAGGAATCTGATTAAACCGGCCATTCTCTGTCTGATTCCCTTTGGTCTTATTGTAAACCAGCCGGATCTGGGAACCGGGTTGTTGCTGCTTCTTATAGCGGGATCAATCACCCTTTTTGTTAAAGTTGAAAAAAGGGTCTTTTTTACCCTGGCAGGTATTGGGTTGTCTATTGTTCCTCTGGTCTGGTTTTTCGGGCTGAAAGACTACCAGAAAGGTAGAATCTTAACTTTTCTTGATCCGGATCGGGATCCCTTAGGGGCGGGATACCATATTATTCAGTCGAAAATAGCCATTGGTTCCGGAATGATAACCGGTAAAGGGTTTTTAGAGGGTACCCAGAACGCTTTAAACTTTTTGCCGGAGCAGCATACGGA
>PIVQ01001099.1 GCA_003354055.1 Desulfobacteraceae bacterium
TGACAGATAAAGGACACCAAATATGGTGGAAAAACCATATTTGGTGTCCTTTTGTTGTATGTACGACCAATTCAGCTCAAGGCCGCATATGTAAGGATCTTGTGTAATAATAAGAGGTTACTGCTATAAAATTCAAAGCAATAACCTTCCGGCACACTCTGTGTATTGCTCCATAGTAATGAGACCAGCATCGTACCGAGATCTGAATAAATAATTTATAACCGTCCAGGGAGACATTCGATATGTTTTCTTATCTGATCAAGGTGGGGATCAAACCCTACAAAAGCGACGAGTTTGTAGCAAGTTTAATGTCTATTGCTCCAAAGATGCGTAAAGGGAAAGACTGTATAGGGTACAGCCTCTACAGCAATTGCAATGATGAGCATGGATACATGATTGTGGGGGAATGGAAGACCAAACAAGCCTTGGAAAACCATTTTAAAACCAACGATTTTAAAGTCCTTGTGGGTGCGGCCAGGGTGTTGGGAGAGGACTTTGAAATAAAGATTTCTGAAGGCCTGGAAACAGGCGGAATTGAACTGGCAAAAGCCAGGATATCCGCCCCTTAGACGATACAATTGAATGGGTGAACGCTATGAAAGTTAGACGATTTATTGTTCTGATTATGTTCATCACAGCACCCCTGCTGTGGGGCTGTGGTGAATTGCAAAAACGCATCTCTCTGCCCGAGGCGTTAAGTCCGGTAGCCAGGGTTGTAACAAGCTCCGATACTATTAGAATGTGGGGGGATGAACAACCTGCTTACATTGATGAATGGCTGAAAATGCCCCGGACCGAACTGACAGCCAAATACCCGGCCCTGATGCGGACTGCGCACAACTACCTGGCCCTTTCCGGGGGAGGGGCGGACGGGGCTTTCGGCGCCGGGGTGCTGGTGGGCTGGACGGCTAAAGGCGATCGGCCCGAGTTCAAAATTGTAACCGGGATCAGCACCGGAGCGCTCATCGCACCCTTCGCCTTTCTCGGGCCGGACTACGATGCACAGCTCAAGGCGCTTTACACGACCACTTCCACCAAGGATATTGTCAAAAAGGTCTCTACCCTAGGTAAAATGCGTTCCAATGCCGCTGTCGGAGACACAGGACCGATGCGAAAAATGATGGCCGGATACGTGGATCATAAAGTGATGAAGGCCATCGCCGCCGAGCACCGCAAAGGTCGGCGCCTTTTCATAGGAACGACCAACCTCGATGCCTCCCGGCCGGTGATCTGGAACCTCGGGGCAATTGCGGCCAGCGGAGATCCGCAGGCCCTTAGCCTGATCCACGATGTGCTGATGGCGTCGGCTGCCATCCCGGTGGCTTTTCCCCCGGTGATGATCAAGGTGACGGCCAACGGTTCTCAATATGACGAGATGCACGTGGACGGTGGGGTGATCTCACAGGTATTCCTCTATCCATCCGGCCTGGACATGAATCGGATCGTGGAAAAATTTGAGGTGCAGGGCACACCGCGCGTGTACATCATCCGGAATGCCAGGCTCGATTTCGACTGGAAAGCCGTGGAGCCGAAACTCAGCCTGATTGCCGGGCGGTCGATCAGCACCATGATCCTCAACATGGGTTATGGCGATATGTACCGTCTTTATCTGGAGGCAAAAAAGTCCGGCATTGATTATAATCTGGCCTACATCCCGAGAGACTTCAAATTGGAAATCAAAGAACCTTTCGACCGGGAATACATGGTCAAGTTGTTCGACCTTGGTTATCGGAAGGCGTTGTCGGGATACCCCTGGAAAAAAGAGCCGCCCGGACTGTAGGCAGGAAACAAATTATTATAAAGGAGGGTGGAAAATGGAAATTAAAAAAGTAATTTTTCGAGTTGCCGTGCTGTGTGTTTTTTGCAGTACTTTATTGCTGCAAAATTTAGCAAAAGCCGATGATGGAACTTTAAACGAAGAAGCACAACTTGCTCAGGATCTGTTGAATCCGATAGCAAACATCTATAC
>PIVQ01000306.1 GCA_003354055.1 Desulfobacteraceae bacterium
TATGCTTGACACTATTTTTTATTGTTGATATAACCCAGCCTGTTTTCGGGCGATTAACTCAGTTGGGAGAGTGCAACCCTTACAAGGTTGAAGTCGCAGGTTCAAGCCCTGCATCGCCCACCAAAAACGTAAAGCACGGGGGTGTAGTTCAGTTTGGTTAGAACGCTTGCCTGTCACGCAAGAGGCCGCGAGTTCGAGTCTCGTCACTCCCGCCACCATATAAAAGGGTTTCAGTGAAAACTGAGGCCCTTTTTTAGTTGTGCGCCAGCTACTCAATGGGGGTGATTTTAGTTTTTCTGAATAAAAAAACGCCGCGGTGATGTATTGGGTATATCAATACGACACCGCGGCGTTATTAAGTTATTCTATATGAGTGGTTATCCCATTGTTTCAAGTTCCTTAACAATGGCCTCGCCCATATCTTCCGTGTTTACAGCTTTTGCTTTTTGGTCTGTCAGGTCTGCAGTAAAGATACCCCTGTCAAGGACATTGGAAATCGCAGTTTCAATTGCATCGGCAGCCTCTCCGTAGCCAAGGGTGTATTTGAGCATCATGGCCCCTGATAAAATCTGGGCAATGGGATTGGCAATACCCTGGCCTGCAATGTCGGGAGCAGAGCCGCCGGCAGGCTCGTATAGGCCGAAATTATCTTCGTTGAGGCTGGCTGAGGCAAGCAGTCCCATTGAGCCTGTAATCATGGCGCATTCGTCTGAAATAATGTCTCCGAACATATTTCCGCAGAGCAATACGTCAAACTGGTGTGGATCCCGGACTAGCTGCATTGTCGCATTGTCCACATAGATGTGGTTCAGGGTCACATCCGGGTACTCTTTGGCAATCTCAGTAACTGTTTCCCGCCAGAGTACCATTGAAAAAAGTACATTGGCCTTATCAACGCTAGTGACAATACCCTTCCGTTTTCTGGCTGCTTCAAAGGCCATTCTGGCAATTCGCTCAATTTCAAACCTGGAGTATACCATGGTATCGAAGGCCTTCTCTTCTTTTCCTTCTCCCGTCCTTCCTTTGGGTTCACCAAAGTAAATACCGCCTGTCAGTTCGCGCATGCACAGGATGTCAAATCCCTCTTTAACGATTTCCGGTTTAAGAGGGGAGGCGGAAGCCAGAGTGGGGAACACCTTGGCCGGCCTCAGGTTGCAATAGAGCCCGAAATGTTTTCTTAAGGGAAGCAGGGCACCACGTTCCGGTTGTTGTTCCGGAGGCAGGCTCTCCCATTTGGGACCGCCAACAGACCCGAAGAGAATGGCATCGCTTTGTTCGCATAGGGCAAGGGTGGCATCGGGAAGGGCAGTGCCATGGTTGTCAATGGCAGCACCTCCAATATCGGCAAATTCATACTCAAGCGCAAATCCGTAGATTTCTGCTACCCTGTCCAACACTTTTACTGCCTGTTCCATCACTTCGGGACCAATGCCGTCCCCGGGTAATACTGCGATCTTGTTCACTGCGTAAATCTCCTCATAGGGTTTAATTCCAATGGCTTATCATAGAGGAAAATGTTTTTTATGCAAGAATTATATTTATATATAATAAAAAATCTTTACATATACTGGATTTTTGCCTTTGGCAATTTTTATATGATAGATAGTGCGCGCACCTCACCCTTAGCGCAAAAAAAGCAAAGGTGCAGCTAGACAAAAGATCCACCGTAAATAAACCGGAGCAGTTTTATTCAGGCGGTATGAATTATACTTTTACAACTTTGGCTGCAGAGAGCCCTTTCTCACTTTCACGCAGTTCGTACTGAACCTGCTCGCCCTCGTTAAGGCTTTTAAATCCGGGCATCTCAATGGCTGAATAATGGACAAAGACATCTTCGCCATTGTCATGTTTGATAAACCCGAACCCCTTTTTTGAATTAAACCATTTGATAGTTCCGATATGCAAAATCTGTTCTCCTCATTAAGGATTATCCATCTGAAAAATTGACTTTCTTTCATGGCCAGCGATTCGCAATTATCGAATATATTATCGTTTGCTAAAAAAAATGCAAGCAAAAAAAAGGGAGGGGCTGAAAAATCAGCCCCTCCCCTGAACAATGCTATGTGTTAAATGCTATTTTCTGTTTCCATAGTCTGCATAGGCCATGGCAACCAATCTGTAAACCAGGTGGGCCATTTTTGAGAACGGCAGGAATGCGAACAGGTTGAAAATGGCAATCAGATGCAGGTAGTAAAAGAAGTAGGAAATCCACTCCATATGAGCCAGACGGGTCATTTCCGTCAGCATACCTGTCAAACCAAGGGCAAAGACAACACCAAGGATAAACCAGTCTTTGTAGGCGGTGAGCTGGTCTTTGTTGGCCAGACGATTTTTGATCATCATGGCGGATCCGATCACAAGTGCCACGCCGGCAATGTTGGCAAGCCATTTGATGGGGTTAAGCTGCGGGTAAGGACCTGCATAATTGCCAAGGTACAGCATGGTGCCGCAGACAGCAGTTACGATGAAAAGTCCGATGAAGGAGAAAAGAACCATCATATGGGGAGTAGCTCTTTCTTTATTGGCTTCACATTCGTTGAACTTCTCATGTTTGAGAACAGTCGGAAGGATGTTAACAAAAGACTGTGCAAGCGCTTTGTAGTCCAGGCTGGTTTTATCTGTTTTGCCTTCCAGAACTGCATTGGCGTGAATATCGGCTAAAAACCGTTTCAGTCCGAGCGCAAAAACAGCCGTTGCAAAAATCGCTGTAGGCACAAAAGTCAGGTCAACAAACCAGGTGGAGAAAAAGTTGGCATGGGAAATTACATGCTCTGCACCCTCATGGGCATGGGACCACGCAAGACGACCGCCAAGGCCATCACCGAAAACAGCCGCAAAGATCTTGGTCATCGTATCACCGAAATTCATGGTGATAAATGCAAGAAAAGCAAACCAAATGGCCGGGATTCCAATAAGGAACGGCAGTTTGCTGGGATCATTTACCGCTTTGGCAAGGACCTTGGGTGTGGCATATTCGGTAATGGCAGCAGAACGGACAGCTGACAGAACATCACCGGGGGCTGCGCCTCTGGGACAAAGATCTGTACAGTCACCGCACTGGTGGCAAAGCCAGATGTCAGCGTTACCGATCAGTTTGTCTTTAAGACCCCAGGACGCCGCAATCATCTCTTTCCGGGGAAAGGGGCTGTCTTCGGGAGCAATGGGACAAGCGACTGAACAGGTGGCGCATTGGTAACATTTTTTCAGCGTTTCTCCGCCAAGACCTCTAAGCTCGGCAATGAACCCGAGATCAGGTTGTGCAAGATATTTAGCACTCATACGTATGATACCTCCATATTTTTATAAACCGCTATTAGAAACCTTTGAACGGGTTGGGGCCAAGGTCTTCAACTAATTCTACAAAGTCGTTGATGAGCCCGGGAAGCTTGTCATATTCATCAATGGCAACTTCGGCAAAGGCCACACGTTCTTCTTCAAGGGCCAGAGAAGACAGTGCATCTCCGATCTTTTTCACGCGGACTTCGGCAAGCTCTGAGCCTTTCATAAAATGACACTGGTAATCATCACCGTGTTTGCAACCGATGAGGATAACACCGTCCATACCCTGGGCCAGGGCGTCTTTGATCCAGATAGTGTTGACGGAACCAAGACAGCGGACCGGGATAAACCGAACGTCAGGAGAGTAATCCTGGCGGTTCATACCCACCATATCCAGTGCGGGGAAGGCATCATTTTCACAGACCAGGGCTATAAACCTGAAGGGTGGTTCATCATAGTCGTCTTCGCTTGGTACCCCAATGGCTTTAATCTGAGAGCCAATGGAATCGATGGTGTAGTCGGCAAAGGAAACGATACGTTCAGGACAGGCGCCCATGCAGGTCCCGCAGCGTCTGCAGCGGTTGGGGTTGGCCTTGGGAGTCCCTTTCTCATCATCATCAAGTGCGCCGAACGGACATTCAACCGTACATCTCTTACACTGGGTACATCTCTGGAAGAAGAAGTCCGGATAGGTCATGTCACCGGACCGGGGATGAACTGCCATACCGCGGTTGGCGCTTTCAATACACTGGATGGCTTTAAGAGCCGCTCCTGTTGCATCTTCAACAGACTCTTCAATGGTCATGGCGCGACGAATGGCGCCGGCAGCGTAGATACCGGTTCTCTGGGTTTCGTAGGGGAAGCAGATGTAGTTGGAGTCCGCATACTGACCAAAGATATCATTGTCACGGAAACCGGGGCCCTGTCTGTAGGCAAGGTTGACAATGGGATCGTCCATGGTCGCAGGGACCATACCGCTGGCAACAACTACCATGTCGGCCTTGAGGGCCAGGTTGTCACCCAGCAGGGTGTTGGTAGCAGTGACAGTAAGGTCGCTGCCCTGTTGTGCAACTTCTGTGACCGCACCCTTGGTCATGAAAATGCCGTCTTCCTGCTGCATGCTCTTGTAAAAGTACTCCTGGAGGCCGGGAGTTCTCATGTGCTGGTAAATTACATAGGCTTTACCGTCAGAATAATCTTCTCTGACATAACGTGCCTGTTTCAGGGCAACTTGAGATGTAACAGATCCGGTATATTCAAAATCGGAATCATCTTCTTCTTTGCCGGGAGACTGTACGAATACAACGTTTTTGGCTTCTTTACCATCGGAAGGTCTGACAATCTTGCCTTTGGCAGCAATCATTTCAAACTCGTCATTGGTAACAACGTCGGGAAGATCAATTCCAAGATGCTCGTAAGCTTCGCCTTCAATTACGTCGGGACGCCATCCTGCAGCCAGGATTACAGCTCCGTAAAGCTCACCGTCGGGATCCATCTGGAGGATATCTTCGCGGCCTACATTGTATTCAAGGTATTTTTCATGGGCAGCCTCGACATCCAGTTCTTTGCCGTTTTCATCAATCAGCATCTCTTCGGGAAGCGGGAAGGGAACGTCAAAGGGGATTTTTTCGCCGGGAGTTTTCATTGTAACAGTAAACTCGCCGGGCTGACCTGCAATACGTGCTACTTCAGTGTTTGTTCGAACGTCAATGCCGGGCAGACCCTCGATTTCCTGAATCAGGCTGTCAACAATCGGTGCCTGAAGGGTTTCAAAGGGTTCTACAGTCGGCATCTGGCTTCTCAGCTTGGCAGCATAACCACCCAAAGCTGCCGATTTTTCAACAACAGTGACTTCGTAACCGGCCTTGGCCGCATCAATGGCAGAAGCCATACCGGTAACGCCACCACCAAGAACAAGAATCTTTTTAGAGAAGGATTCTGCTTGGTAAGGTTCAGGCAGGTTGACTTTTTCAACACGGATCATGCCCATTTTGATATAGTCTTCCGCCTTCATCTGGATCCGGTCAAAATGCTCTTCATCATCCTTCTGTTCTTCGGTCAGTGCAGGGAATTTTTCCCTGGAATGGGGCCATACCACGCCTTCTCTCAGGTTGACTCTTTCTATAATGCAGCCGTCAAAGTTGAATACGTCAAAGTTGACGCGTCTAGAGCAGGCACCGATGACCATGGCATTGACCTTTTCATCATCAATGTCTTTCTGGATGAGTGCCACACCTTCTTTGGAGCACAGGAAGGGATGGGTGGTACAACTTGTTCCCTCTTCTTCAGGAACATCAACCAGATCTTCCATGTCGAGGGTATCTCCGATTCCACAGCCTGTGCAGATATATACGCCGTATTTTTTATCCATGGTTTTCGTTACCTCCTAAGGGTCTGAATGGCTTTAAGGGCCATGCCGGTTGCGTTCTGGTTCGAGGTTACAACATCGGCAGGTTTGTTGGCACACCCTGCTGCGAACAGGCCGCCTTTGGAAAAGTCATTTACAATGAAACCTTCTTCATTATAATTCAGGTCTGCGGCTGGTTTGTCAGTTGCGCAAGTGGGCTGCATACCGGTGGCAAGGACCAGCATGTCAACGGTCTGTCTGATTTTTTCACCGGAGATGGTATCTTCGGCAACCAGGTTGATGTTGCCTGTGCCGGCCTCTTCGCTGACTTCTGCGACTTTGCCTTTAACAAAGAAGATGTTTTCATCAGCTTTGAGTTTGGCATAGAAGTTTTCATATTTTCTGCCGGGTGTTCTCAGGTCGATGTAATAGATGGTTATCTTTGCATCGGGATACTGCGCTCGCAGATACGTGGCATGTTTCAGAGATGCCATGCAGCAGATGTAAGAGCAGTAGGAGAGATGGTTTTCATCTCTGGAGCCTGCACACTGTGCAAAGGCGATAGTCTCAGGAGCTTTGTCATCAGAAGGCCGAACAATTTTACCTTGAGTGGGGCCATTTCCGGAAGCCATTCTTTCGAGCATCATGTTGGTTACGATGTTCTGATAACGGCCGAATCCTAAATTATCAATGCGGGTGGCATCATAGGGCTGCCATCCGGTGTTGAATACAACAGCGCCGACCTTAAGATCAAAGGTCTTTTCTTCCATGTCAAAATCAACCGCGTCGAACTTGCATGCTTCTTTGACCTTGTCACGATCATCAGTGCTCATGGCAGGATCCATGACATACCGCTGAGGGAATGCCATGTTGTGAGGCAGGTAAGCTGCCTTGCGTCTGTCCATGCCAAAGTTGAAGTCATTGGAAACTTCAGTGTCGCATACTTTTGAGCAATCGCCGCACCCGGTGCAGTTTTCATTCACATATCTGGGGGCGGTCTTAACGGTAACGGTATAATCGCCAGGCGTCCCTTCAACGTTCTGAACCTCAGACATGGTCATTACTCTGATGTTTTTATTGTCTTTGAGACGTTTGTAATTAATCTCAAGTCCGCAAGTGGGCGGGCAAAGTTTGGGGAAGTAGTGTTTGAGCTGTGATACTCTTCCGCCAAGGGATGCTTCCTTCTCTATCAAGAAGACCTCATACCCCACTTCGGCAGCTTCCAGGGCAGTTGTAAGGCCGCTGATTCCACCACCAACCACCATGATGCTTCCACTTACCGGGGCTGAATTTTCTGTTGTCATGCTGTCCCTCCGTGCATTCTAAGTTATATCATTAGGGTTTGTTATTTATGGTTAATGCCGCATCTTAAAAGGAACCTTACCTTAAAGGCTGTACCTTTAAGGCTGTACTTAAGGTTCAAGTTAAGGTGTTTGCCGGCATCCTCTCTCCTTATTCATAAGGAAGCAATAGTGACGCTTGCTGTTGCTGGCTTACAAAAAAGGAGACAGGACAAAGACCGGAACTTGTGGCTGTAATCTGAAAAAACCCCCAGGCACTGGCTGACCAGCACCTGGAGGTTAATATCAAACAACGCGTACGTTAAGATCTTCTGGCTGGATTAGTCAGCAATGATCTTGTGGTACGGTTCTTTTTTCATGGTCCACTCGTTGGTAGCTTTGTCGTATGTAGAGTTAACAAAGCAGAACCAATTTTCATCATCCTGACCCATGAAGTCACCTCTGTAGTAGAAACCAGGGTATCTGGATTCTTCACGGAACTGGATGTGACGGGTATGAGCCTGAACTGTGTAGAGACGATGGTTAATTTCCCAAGCTCTCAGGAGTTCATGCAGATCACCGGCAGCAATTTTCTCAAGGTCTTCACGGAACATTTCGAACAGATCCATGAGGACTTCAAGAGATTTACCATTGGTCATGTAGTATGTTGCAGTACCGCCACCATACTCATTGGTCATCTTCATCAGACGCATTGCCATACCAGCAGGTTTGCAATAGTTGGGGTTAACTGTTTCGTCTGTAGAATACTCGCAGTGGTCAAGGTATTGTCTGACGGGTGCATAAACAAAGTCAACCAGTTCTGTATCGGTTTCTTTGAAACCTGTAACCTTGTCGCCTTCAGCAGCAAGATACTGCAGCATGGACTTGGCAAGAATACGACCTTCAGCATGGGATCCGGAGGAGAACTTATGACCGGAACAACCAACACCATCACCAGCAGTAAAGAGACCGCGGGCAGTGGTCATTCTGTTGTAACCCCATTTGTAGCTATCAGGTACCCAGTCTTCTTCGGGACCTGAACACCAGATACCGCAGCAACCTGAGTGAGAACCCAGCAGGTACGGTTCGGTGGGCATAATCTC
>PIVQ01000307.1 GCA_003354055.1 Desulfobacteraceae bacterium
GAAATGTTAAAAGAGCTTGTTGTAAATTCAGCCCCCCATGAAACCCGGGTTGCCCTGCTTGAAAACGGCACTATTGTGGAAGTCTTTATTGAACGGAAAGATGAAACCAGTATTGCCGGTAATATCTATATGGGGCGGGTCCAGCGGGTTCTGCCCGGTATGCAGGCCGCCTTTGTGGACATCGGTTTTGATCAGGCAGCCTTTATTTATGTGGATGATGTACTGGATACGGCAAGTCATAAGCTCTGTCAAAAAATCGAGCAGGATCAGGACAGCGACCAGGAAGACTCCGATGAAGAAGAGCGGGAAAAAGAATCCGTCTCCTGGAAATCTCAGGCTGCACCTGAATGCAGCATTGAAGACCTGCTCACCGAAGGCCAGGAGATCATGGTCCAGGTGGCCAAATCCTCCATCGGAAGCAAAGGCCCCAGGGTCACCACCCATATTTCTCTGGCCGGCCGGTACATGGTGCTCATGCCCACGGTGGACCATATCGGGATTTCCAAGCGTATCAGTGATGAAACAGAGCGGACCCGACTCAAAGATATGCTATTGTCCATACGAAAAAACAACTTTGGCTATATTTTCAGAACCCAGGCCAGGGACATTGATGAGAACACCCTGAAAAAAGAGATTGAATTCCTCAATAACACCTGGGAGGACATCCTTACCCGCAGCAAAAAAATGTCCGCCACAGCCCTGGTATACAAGGACCTGAACGTCACCTTCCGTGCGGTCAGGGATCTTTTGGCCAACGAGGCAGACAAACTGATCATTGATTCAAGATCAGAGTACGACAATGTCCAGAATTTCTTAAAAAAGCTCATGCCCGACGTAAACCTGTCTGTGGAACTTTACCAGGGCCAGGAAACCATATTTGACGCCTACAATATTGAAGGGGATATCGCCCGGGCCCTGAAAGAGAAAGTATGGCTCAAATCAGGTGGCTATATCGTTATTGAACAGACCGAAGCCCTCATTGCCGTTGATGTAAACACCGGCCGATACGTAGGCAATCATAACTTTGATGAAACCATTCTCAAAACCAACCTGGAAGCGGTCAAGGAAATTGCCTACCAGATACGGCTTCGAAACATCGGCGGCATCATCATCATTGATTTTATCGATATGAGACGCGACTCCCATAAGGAAAAGCTCATGAGCCGAATGCACGAGGCCATGAAAAAGGATAAAAGCCAAACCAATATCCTCCCCCTTACCGAACTGGGCCTGGTCCAGATGACCAGAAAAAGAACCAGGCGAAACCTGAACCGCACACTGTGCGAACCCTGCTTTTACTGCAACGGCAACGGCCATCTCCTGTCCGGCATGTCCATCTGCCACAAAATATACAGAGATCTGGTATCAGAATCCGGAGACATGATGGGCAACCGGTTTACAGTCAAGGTCCACCCTGAAATTGCCCAACTTCTCCACGGCAGCGAAAAGCATTTAATCTCTTCCCTGGAGTCTCAGTTCTCAAAACCCATTGCTATTTACCCGGAGCCCCATTACCACATCGAGGAGTACCACATCTTCGAATCCCTGGTGAAATAGGCCCAGCGTCAGGGCATTGAGTCTGAGCAGGCAGAAAAGGGGGGAGGATCAGCATTTTCATTGTTGAATTTTTCTTCAATTAAGAATGAGGGTAGACTTGCCCCCTTTTTACCGGCAAATTTTTCCTCTTAAATCAAACAAATCATCATGCCTCCGCAATTGATCAGCATTTCAGGCCTGGCATTGAACTTGCTATAACTATCTCCAAACAAAAAGCCGAGGGCGGTTAATACCACCTCCAACAAAAGGGGATACCATGGATATCAATCAGGATATAAATCATCAAAAAAGCACCATTGATCTGTCACAGTTGAATTTGCCGAAACACAAGACGGCCGAAACACAGGGGGCGAACAGCGAAACTTCCACGGATACCGCGCCCGGCGCATCCACCGTCAGCCTCTCCGAAGAAGGACGCGCGGCATCTTTTAAATTCGACTTCAATGCGACAACCGAGAATCTCTTAAAAATGGAAGCACTCGGGAACTCGAAATCCTTTGGCAAGGCCCATGCCTCCATCTCCTACGATAGTGTAAAACACCTTTTGGATTAATTTGCCCCCCCATTGAGCTCTTAGCCTTTTAGTGTCGGATCAGATTTGTTAACTGTTGTGTTGCATTGGTTTAAATTTTCATTTGCTCTTCAATTATACAACATCAGTTACATTTATTTTTTTACTCTTTAAAGGCCAGCGACTTTCTTTCACTTTTAAGAAAGTTTTCTCACAAAATCGAAAAAACCATCCTGTGTTTTCAAGCTTTTTCTACAGC
Source organism: Desulfobacteraceae bacterium (assembly GCA_003354055.1). The sequence continues at coordinate 2,328 of PIVQ01000307.1, forward strand.
CTCAACGTTTCCAAATAACCGGCTCGACCGGTTCATTTGGTTTCGTTGAAATTTCATGAAAGTGTCAAACGAGGACGATAACCCCATTCAATAATATTATCAAAAGGTTATTTGACCGCGCTTAGTCCGCCCCTTTAGTTGGTAGAAATCCAGAGAAGTTGTGACCACCAATTTTATTCCAATGGTATCAACCCAAGTTCGTCCTCGGGCATACTAAGTATGGAGACTCTCGAACCATAGTTCGGCAAAGCCTTTAAGTTTTCCATTTTTTTAGAATTGGCACCCACCCCTATAAGCTACTTATCGTACTCCAAATTCGCTAAAATATTCAGCACCGAATACATTTGGATTATTGCTTTTCGAAAGTTTCTCAATCGCACTCTGTAGTGTTTTCTTATCTCTGACTGATTCCAATATTTCTAATGTAGAAGAATCAAGCTCAGGAACATTCGACATAAGATCCCACGGAGTTTCTTTAGCCAAAGCTCTGATAGTGGAATATGTCGGCTGACCGATATCTTCTCCTGTATTAATATTTTCTGAGGCTTGGAAACTGGCAATTCTTTCTCTCACATTTTCGGTTAATTGAATACCCCGGGTTCCCGCGGTAATGGCACCAGTAGCATTGACAGCACTTGCGGTTGATAGTACGGAAGAATTCGAAAATGATGTGACGAGTTCTTGATCAAAATTTAGATGTCTCATACGCTCAGATGCTTCACGCAGAGCCAAAGCAGCATCACCGTATTCTTTATTGTCCAATTTTTGTTTTGCGTTAAACACAAGATTCGCTAACGGTCTTACTTTTTGGAGCCGAATCGTTTTATCTGTTTTTAAACAATAACCTTCGAAACGAAAGTATCCAGAATTCAACCCTGGCATCACTTTTAGCGTGTCAAGTTCATCGCATTGGAAAGTGGGCAAGGCATATCCATCATTACCGGAATAGGCCACGAACCTCTCGTCAGCATAAATACCTTTCTTTAAATAGAGTTCTGCAGAAATTCCCTTTTCTGGAGCATCATTATCCACTACTCGCCACTGGTCTTTGGCGTTGACTGAAACAGTGATAAAATACGTGGATATAAAAAGATACACAAGACTTCTAATTATTTTTAACATTTTTATTCTCCATTTATTCCTGGCTCGTTGAATGCCACATCCAACCCAGACCAATCACCCAAAATACCAGTAGAAAAACTAGAATATTGCGTTTCTTTTCGATAAGAAAAGTCCAAAGACCTTGCTTTAATACGCGTACCGCACCATTCGCATCTGCAGCAATATATAATTCTCCCTTCCCAGAAGTCGTTTGATAATTGATTTCGATACTTGCCTCTGGCTGCAAACTATCTAACAACTGCAGAATCGAACGACCCCCAGCACACAATGGTTGTATACTCCGAGAAAGATCAATTCCACCTAACGGTGAAATACTTGGAGGTTTATCGCAAGATATTTTTTTATCGAAAATTGTAATTTTTAAATTCTTGAAAGCTATATGCTGGGATATGTTTTTGAAAACTAAACATCGATTGCCAGAGTTTTTTTTAAAAGCAATATCATTATAGCTTATAACCGGAATTGAGGACAAATCTTTTGTTATCTCAGTCAATGTCCAACCCGTCAACACGACGAATATAGTCAGTAAATATGGAACGCTATCAACAGTAATGAATTTGTTCATCCTCCCTCCTAATTGAAACTAATAGTAAGAAAATAGCCCCAATAATCGCTCTAACAAACAGCTCTGGCAATTTGTTTTTAAGTTTCCCTTGTAACAAGTAGTTGAGCGATTCCGTATAGTTGTGATATGCGGACAGCGCATATCTTTCGAGCATTATACTTGACCGTATATCATGTAAATCTGAATGATATCCGACTATGAACAATTGTGATATTGGATCAAGAGCTTATCATAAATATAACTGGAGATAATCATTCTCGGCAGCAAAAAGCAACAGAAAAACTAATTGCAAAGCTTCTCTGACCGTTCAACAGTCAAAGCTACGTGCATTAGTCATCACACCAAGAGGATTAGGCAGCGGAAGGGGTGGGGTGCGGAGTGGCGTGAGGGATGCTAAGATTTCAGGACAGGAATCTGCAGCCCGCCCGCTCTGGCGCCGGTCAGGACGACCGGCGGCGGTTTAACGGAGTATCCCACCCCTTTCGCTGCCGGGTTATAACTGAGAGATTGTCTTTTTTCAGGTAGGTTATTTAAAGGGAGGCCATCGAACTCCAGCCCTGCCCTTCATGGGCAGGGCTGGATGTAAAAGCGATTTGCATGGTTAGCATCAATGATGCCTGAGCGGACACCTTTGAGGTATTAAGATCTGAACTCTGAAATCAATTCCAGCACTCGGTCGATATCGGCCTCAGTATGGCAGGCATTGACCTGGAACCGGATGGTTTCATCACCCTTGGGCACAACCGGAAAGGTCAGCCCCACAACCAGCACTCCGTTTTCATATAGGTTGCGCACCAGATCATGGGTTTTGGCCGTATCCCTGACCATCAGGGGCACCACGGGGTGGGGACCGGGAATGGATTCCAGACCCAGATCATCCAGACCTTTTCTGAATCTTGCCGTCACCTTCTTGAGATGAGCAAGACGTTCAAGCCCCTCTTCACTGTCACATATATCAATGGCTGTTGCGGCGGCAGCGCAATCAGCGGCACTTAAGGGGTTGGTATAGATATAGGTATCTGCCGTCTGGCGGACCGCCTCGATCAAAGTGGCGCTGCCAGCAATAAATCCGCCGTTCACACCGAATGCCTTGCCGAATGTCCCCACCACAATGTCTGGCCAGGCACCGGCATATTCAGGGGTTCCCCGGCCGGTATCACCATAGGCACCGATACCGTGGGAATCATCAACCACAGTGATCACCCCGTCTTTGAACTTATGGTCGTAGGCCTTGCAGATCTCAACGATTTCAGAGATCGGCGCATAGTCGCCTCTCATGGAAAAGATGCCGTCAAAGACAACCACAACCCGCTCCATATCCTCCGACACCTCTTCCAGGCAGCGTTTCAGGTCGTCCATGTCATTGTGCTTGAAAATACCTTTATTGGCACTTGGGATATTGGTAATACGCATGGCCCGGATGATGGAGTTATGGTTCAGCTGATCACCGATCCAATGGGTTTTCTTATTGGAAATGGATAGGGCCAGGCCGCAGTTGGAGGTATAGGCTGAGTTGAATATCTTGGCAGCCGGTTTCCCCACAAAGGAGGCAATCCGCTCTTCCAGACGGACATGGGGGGCAAAGGTGCCGTCAATGAACCTTACCGCGCCGGGTCCAACACCAAACTCATGCGTGGCTTGATCAGCCGCCTTCACCACTTCAGGGTGAAAGGAGAGGGACAGATAGGAGTTGGAGTTCAGCCGGATAAATTCCTTGTCACTGCCGGCTAATCGATAGCGGGGACCGAAGTCTCCTTCAGCCGGGATACACTCTGTTATGACTCTCTCGGGGTTTTTGGCCCGGCCTTCGGTGGCCAAAACTTCGAGTTCGGATGTGAGGCTTTGATCGAGTTTGTTGGTGGACATATTTTTTTCTCCATAATTTATGGTTTTGTTTTGGCCGCGAGAACCTCTGGATCAGCGAGAACGGCGCACTGTTCTCGCTTTATTCCCAATCAAGAATAACTTTACCGGACTCTCCGGATCGCATCACCTCAAACCCCTTCTCAAACTCAGTATAGTGGAAGCGGTGAGTGATCAATGTGCTGATATCCAGGCCGGTCTGGATCATGCTGGTCATCTTGTACCAGGTTTCATACATTTCCCTGCCGTAGATCCCTTTGATGGTGAGCATATTGAACACGACCTTGTTCCAGTCGATTTCCGTGTGATCGGGCATGATGCCCAACAGGGCAATTTTACCGCCGTGGCACATATTGTTCAGGATATCGTTGAGGGCGGCCGGGTTGCCTGACATTTCCATGGCTACATCAAAGCCCTCTTTCATGCCCAGTTGGCTCTGGGCATCAGCCAGACTTTTTTTGGACACATCCACGGTCAGGGTGGCGCCGGATTGTTTGGCCAGGTTCAGACGGAAGGGATTCACATCCGTAACCACCACATGGCGGGCGCCGGCATGACGAACAATAGCCGCAGCCATACAACCGATGGGGCCGGCGCCGGTAATGAGAACATCTTCGCCCAGGACATCAAAGGAAAGGGCGGTATGGGTGGCATTTCCCAGGGGATCGAAACAGGCCAGAACATCCAGGGGAATAGTTTCATCACAATACCAGACATTGGTCACCGGAATGGCAAGATACTCGGCAAAGGCACCCGGACGGTTCACCCCGACCCCTTGGGTATTTTTACACAAATGGCGGCGGCCGGCCAGGCAGTTCCTGCAATGGCCGCAGACCAGGTGGCCTTCACCCGACACCAAATCCCCAGGCTTAAAATCGGTCACATGGGATCCGACTGCCGCAATGGTGCCTACAAATTCATGACCCACGTGCATGGGGACGGGAATGGTCTGCTGAGACCATTTGTCCCAGTTGTAAATGTGGACGTCCGTGCCGCAGATAGCGGTTTTAAGAATTTTGATGAGGACTTCGTTGTGGTCAATTTCCGGAACCGGCACATCCTGAAGGACCAGGCCTTGCGCTGGCGTAGCTTTAACCAATGCTTTCATGGTTTCCATATCCGTCTCCCTAATTTATATATAATCATCTCATTACACCCTATAAATTGCGCCGATTGCTTTTGAATGTCAAGCAATTTTTCTGTGATATATTGGATAATACTTAATTAATCTAATATATTTTACGTTTTACGCAAACAACGAGACAGAAACAGCGATCATATCAATTTTTACCCACCTCACTCTGAAAGCGTCTCTTTTTGACTGAAATTTGCTTGGCCCTTGATCCCGGGAGACCTTTTCTCTATAGTCAGCCTAAGCAAGCAACCTATTTATTCTTAAATACATCAGGAGAGTTGTAAGATGACGTTGATGGACGGTGACCTGGATGAACTTGAAACAAACATAATATTAGCGCTTCAGGAAGATGCGCGCAAATCCTTTAAAAGCATTGCAAAGGACCTGAATGTGTCTGAGGGCACCATCAGCAACCGGGTGAACCGCTTAACTCAGAAAGGAATTTTGAAACTTGAGGCGCGTGTCAATCCGTTTGCCCTCTCCACAAAAGTGGCAGCCCTTTTGGGTATCAACCTGAAACACAGGTGCCATACTCAGGCAGTAAAAGAGATCCGGGCCCTGCCCAATGTCAATGCCGTCTGGGTTACCACAGGAAAATATGATATCTTTGTGGAAGTTTTGGCTGATTCCATCAACGACCTCAATGATTTTATCTTTGACCGGGGTATCAACCAGGTCAACGGCATTGAATCCACTGAAACCCACATCATGCTCCAGTCGGAAACAAAATTTTTCAAAATCACCGGAGAATAGTCACAAAAATTCAACCTGGATAACAAACTTTTACGCTGAAACTTTCTTGACTTTTCTATGTTATTACGTTAATGTTTTGCGTTTATTGTAGTTTAATTGATTAACCTAATTGGTGTAACACCAGACAGCGTAAGGATTATAATTTTATGAAACGGACATTTCAGCCAAGCAACCGGAAAAGAACAAGAAAACACGGATTTCTCAAAAGAATGGCTTCCCCGGGCGGCAGACGCG
>PIVQ01001100.1 GCA_003354055.1 Desulfobacteraceae bacterium
GCACTGCAAGGCCTATCCTTATATTACTGTGAAACGACTTCATGAAAGACTCACGGAACAAGGTTTGATCGGAATCCCGCCCATCCATTATAATACGCTGCTGCGAATTGTTAAAGAAGAACAGTTGTTGAATTTCGGGGGTAAGCGCCGGGATGAGCGAACCAGTTTTGAGACCGATCATGTCAACTGTCTTTGGATGGGTGATTTCATGCATGGTCCCCAGGTAACTGTAAACCGGAAAACGTATAAGGCCATACTGTGCGCCATCATAGATGACCACAGCCGGATGATCGTCGGGCACGCCTTTGCTTCGACTGAGACGGTCTTGTCATTGACCCTGGTATTAAAGGAGGCCTTTCAGACGTTTGGGTTTCCTGAACGCCTGTATGTAGACAATGGGGCATCTTTTAGTTCCGACTTTCTGGCCAAAAGCTGTGCATTATCCGGTATATCACTGATTCATTCAAAACCCTATGACTCTCCTTCACGTGGAAAAATTGAAAGATTTTTTCGGACGGTCAGGGATCGTTTTTTATCAACTATTATTGAAAAGCCGACATTGGAAGAACTCAATGAGTCGTTCACAATCTGGCTGCATGATGATTACCATCATAAACTGCATACCGGGATAGATGAACGGCCCATTGACCGTTACCATCGTTCATGTGGTCACACAAATATAACCCGACCGACAAAAGCGGAGCTGGATGAAATATTTCTTGTCCGGCATGAACGGGTGGTCAATAACGATGCCACCATCCGTTTTAAGGGAAATATCTACGAAGTCCCCACCGCTTATATCCGGCAGCGTGTCGATATCCGCCATTCAGTGGATGCTGACCAGGAATTGTATCTCTATGATAAAGACATCCGAATTGGGCATCTCAAATTCGTTGATAAACAGCAGAATGCAAAGACCTTCAAGCCGCATCAAAGCCAAACCACCATTTCTTATGCCAATGGAAAGGTTAAAAAATGAAGGATCTTCTGGCCTGGTTTGGCTTTAAACACTACCCTTTTGATAAGGAGATCAAGACTGCTGATATAGTAGATACCCCGATGCTCCAGGAAACCCTGGCTCGGCTTGAATATATGAAACGCAGAGGTGGTATCATGTTGCTGACAGGAGACCCTGGTGTGGGTAAAACCATAGCAACCAGACATTTTGCCGACTCTCTTAATGAAAATCTATTCAATGTTCTTTATACGCCTTTGAGCACTTTAAACAGGAACGATATCCTTCGGCATATCAATGCTTTATTAGGATTAGAAAATAGATTTACAAAAAGTGGAAATTATCAACAAATCCAAAAAGAGTTGCTGGATTGCAAAGAACAACGGGGCCGGACAGTGGTACTGATCATTGATGAAGCTCATCTGCTTAAACCGGGCCCCCTTGAAGAAATCCGGCTACTAACAAACTTCAAGATGGATTCCTTTGATCCATTCCTGCTGATTTTATCGGGTCAATCCGATTTAAAGCGCATGATGAATTATGCTGTTATGGAACCCTTGAATCAACGGGTCCGAATGCGGTATCACATGATGGGATTATCGGCAAAAGACACCATCACCTATATTTCTTCTCGTCTCAAATGGGCAGGCTGTACAGCCCCTATATTCAGTGAAGATGCTTTGACGGCCATACAAGAATACTCATATGGTTTTCCAAGGCTGATCGGCAATATATGTGAAGAATCCTTAACCTATGCCATGTTTTGCGACAAAAGAACGGTGGACGCAGACATGGTACTCAAAATCAAGATCACCGGGGATTCGTCTGTGAAATAATAGTTTCGGTGAAACGGAGTCAGGATATCCTGGGGAGGAAACCTGACAAGGGATAACCGGAAGCAGGTAGCATTGAATAATGCACCAGGGGAAGTGGGGACATCCTGCTTCCCCTTTTCTGTATTATTCAAGCTTCCCTGCCCATACCTTAAAAACCCATTTCGGATGAGCGC
>PIVQ01000308.1 GCA_003354055.1 Desulfobacteraceae bacterium
GTTGCCGGTGATCTATATTTTCGGCCCTGATTCATGAGGATGAAGCAGCCGGTAGGATGTAAAGGGGGCGAAATTGAAGATTGAATCTTTCGATTTAGACCTTAGTTCCACCAGAACCTATTCGGAAAGTTACTCCCGGGAATTCTCCCAGGAGTTCTCATTCGGCAATATTATGGATGCCAGGATGGATCAACAGCAGACCCGGTCAAATCAGGTCGTGGAAACCCACTCCAAGAGTTCTGATTTACCCCAGACCAGCGAAGTTGCCTTTGGGGTGAGCAGTCAGATGACCAGTACAAGGCAATGGTATCATTCCGTGACCGTTGAAGAGCAGGAAACAGAGGCGGTATCTTTGTCAGACCAGTTCAGGTATGAACTCGAACAGATGCGTAAGGTAATGGCAAGCATCATGAAATCCCTTGAAAGTATGATGATTGAGGGGTGTAGTTGCCACCTTGACCAGGTCCAGGATATCTATGACATGCCAGTGGACCGGACCAACTCGGGCGAATTCGTGTCATGGGAGTATACGGAAACCCAGACCGCCACCTATGAAGAGTCCGAACAAACCGTGGTCTCTGCCGACGGTATCATAAAAACCGCGGACAACAGGGAGATTGATTTTACCTTTGATTTTGAAATGGCGCGTTCCTTTCTCCGGGAAGATAGCTATGTCTGGACAGAGTCCGGGTACGCCTTCGTGGATCCCCTGGTGATAAGGACAGATGTTAGTGCGCCGCTGTTATCCGGTGCCCGGTTCTCCTTTGATCTGGATCTTGACGGGGAGATGGAAGATTTGCCCATGCCCGGCCCGGGAATGGGATTCCTTGCCCTGGATCTGAATGAAGACGGCATAATCAATGACGGCTCAGAGCTTTTCGGCCCTTCCACCGGTTTCGGATTCGAAGAGCTGGCAGCCTATGATCTGGACAATAACGACTGGATCGATGAAAATGATGATATTTTTGACCAGCTGATCCTCTGGGAAAGTGCGGAATCCGGTATGCAACTGACCCGGATAAAGGAAGCCGGTATCGGGGCCATCTATCTGGCCGGTGTAGAGTCCTCCTTTGATCTGACAACAGATGAAAATGAACTCTGGGCAAGGGTGGGTAAAACATCCATTGCCCTGACCGAAGAAGGAGATGTTTTACCGGTTCAGGAGCTGGATTACACGGTATAGGTAAACGCAGTTGGAATTATTCCAATCATGCGTTTACCTTTAGTCTGAACTTGAAAAAGTCCGGGGGTGTGGTAAAAGGGACTCATGTTGGATTATAAATTATTAGAGGCCCTGGCCCGGGTGGTTCAGGAAGGCGGGTTCGACAAGGCGGCTCAGCAGATGCACCTGACCCAGTCAGCCGTGTCCCAGCGGATACGTTTGCTGGAGGACCAGGCCGGTATGGTGCTGCTGACCCGTACCCTGCCGCCGGTTCCCACCCCTGAAGGACACGCCCTGCTCAAACACTATATTCAGGTACGTGAACTGGAGGAGGACCTGTCTGCCGGTCTCAGAATGGAAGGCGGGATCGGCAGAGGCGGCGGGACCTCCTTTCGAACCCTGGCATTAGGCGTTAATTCAGACAGCCTTGCCACCTGGTTTTTTCCGGCAGTGGACGCCTTTCTGTCTGATCGCAAGGTGCTGCTGGACCTGCGGGTGGATGACCAGGATCTTACCCATAAACTCCTCAGGAACGGGGAAGTGCTGGGGTGTATCAGTTCGGAAAAGACCCCGGTCCAGGGCTGCCGGGTGACGCCCATCGGTACCATGAATTACCGTTTGGTAGCCACACCAGAGTTCAGGGACCGTTACTTTTCCGGCGGGCTGACTCTGGAAAGTCTGAAAACATCCCCTGCCGTGATTTACAACCACAAAGACGACCTGCATGCTAAATTTCTGGAACTGAAATTTGATTCAACCTGTATCAGGGACGTGCCAGCCAATTATCTGCCCTCACCCGAGCACTTTGTGAATATTATCCTGGCCGGCCGGGCCCACGGCATGGTGCCTGATCTTCAGTCCCTGCCCCATTTGAAAAACGGAAACCTTCTCGATCTTGCCCCGGGCAACCATCTTAAGGTTACCCTGTACTGGCACCGGTGGAACCTGGGATCCAGCCTTCTGGATGAATTCTCAAAGGCAATTGTGAAAAATGCCGTGATTTGCTAAAAACCAAGCATGACCATACCGCTGAAAGATATAATTGACCTGGACTTTCTCTTAAGCCTTGATGAAAAGTCGGGAGATGGCGACCCGGGTTTTATCTCAGAGGACCTTGTCGCAGCCCGGGATCGGGACATTTTCAAACAGATCAACGATCCTGACCTGGATGATGCCTCTCTTGTAGCCGGCTGGCTGGAATTTAGAAAGCTGTTGTTTTTTCATGAGACCGGCAATGGTAGTCAAATACAATTGCCCGGCACTTTATATGCCTCCCTGTATCAATGGATTGCCAGGGGGTTGATGCTGGGCGGAGGGGGCTTGGGGCTTCTCATGGCCTATTCCTTTCTTGCGTACCACGGAAGCCAGCCCATTAATGTGACCCTGTTTATCGCTTTCTTTATTATTTTCCAGGCCCTGCTCTCCCTTTTGGCCGGAGGGGTGATGGTCCGCCGGGTTCAATTGGAAATCTCCGGGAATTTAAGGGGCCGGACTTCTTTTTTCCACACCCTGATATTTGAATTTTTTTATTCAAAGTTTCAGGCTCTGGTTGGGAAAACCATGGACCTTCCCGGCGGGAAACAACTAAAATCCCTTGCAGATAAAGGGGCCTTACTCCGGATGAAAAACAGGGAGTACAAGGGGATAATTTTCTGGCCTTTTTTTACCTTGTCATCTTTGTTTGCCCTTTGCTTCTCCTTAGGAGCACTTTGCGGTACCCTGTTCAGGGTTCTGGTCACTGATTTGGCATTCGGTTGGCAATCCACGCTGTTTACCTCGGGCAGTCAGATTCACGATATAGTATCCTGGCTGGCCTTTCCCTGGGCCTGGCTCATGCCGGACAGCATGGCCGTACCCAGCCTTGCTCAGATTGAAGGCAGTCGGATTCTGCTCAAGGATGGAATTATGGGACTGGCTACGGAAAATCTTGTGGCCTGGTGGCCGTTCCTGTGCACAGGCATTCTGGTTTACGGGGTTCTGCTTCGTCTTGGCCTGGTCATGGTGGCTGGACTATCCGAGAAAAAAGCGCTGGCCAGATTTGATTTCCAGCAGCCCCGATATAAACGGCTGGTGGTGAGAATGCGGTCTCCCCGTATGGATGTGGATATAAGGGAGACAGGGGGATCAAAAGCTAAGTCACGTGCTCCCTTACCTACACCGGACCCCCTGGCCCCTGTCAGCATTCGAGATGATCTGTCAAAGTCTGAAGATAACAAAAAAAAGGCGGATACCGGGTCTATTCAATTGACCCCTGCATTGGTACTGGCCTCGCCCAGAGTTTATCCGGATGCCGTCATGGGTAGCATTGCCGAGGCGCTTGAGGTGCAATTGGGGGTGAAGATATCTGCCGCAGCCCATATCAGTTTCGATTTTCCCGATGATGAGAATCTGCTTTTGAATCAGGCTTCAGGCCATCCAACAGGCCCTGTGGTTGTGCTTCAGGAGGTGTGGCAGCCTCCCATCCGCGGGTTGCTTCATTATTATGTTCAATTAAAGACCCGGATTTTTCCGGATCATGACCTGTGGATTTTTCTCACACAGACCCCTGGAGAGGAACAGATGAATGTAACAGCTTGTGATGTGAATTATCAGGTCTGGAAAACAGCGGTGGCACAGCTCAATGATCCGGATATTATTCTGGAAAGGTGGATGTCGTGAACGTGACAATACCTGTCATCCCTGAGTTCGCCGTAATGGGACACCCCAATGAGGGGAAGTCCTCAGTGGTGTCGACCCTCACCGAAGATGATAAAATCCGGGTCAGCCAGGTACCCGGGGAAACTACGGTTTCCAGGGCCTATACCGTAAAGATAGACAATAAGGAAATTATTCGGTTTGTGGACACCCCGGGATTTCAGGCCCCCCGTCAGACTCTGGCCTGGTTCAGGGAACATCCCGGCTTAGGTCTTCTTGATGATTTTATCGCAGCCTTTAAAACAGATGCCTTTTTTGCAGACGAGTGTGAGCTTTTGACCCCGGTGGCCCGGGGGGCAGGCATTATCTATGTGGTGGACGGATCCAGGCCGGTGAGAGAGGATGATCTGGCAGAAATGGAGATTCTGAGGCTGACAGGCCGTCCCAGGATGGCCATCATCAATTCCAAATCCCTGAACCGGGATTATACGGATCAGTGGAAACAGGAATTTCGCAAGTACTTTAACGTGATCCGGGTCTTTAATTCAAACCGGGCGGATTTTTACGAACGGATCAGGATGCTTGAAAGCCTTAAAGCCATTGATCAGGACTGGGAGCAGGATCTTGAACAGGTTATCAGGGTCTTTAAAGGCGACTGGGATAAGCGGAATCGCCTGGCCTGCGCCTATATGACCCACAGCATAGAAAAGGCAGTGGGTTTTTCCCTGTCAAAAAAAATAACCCCCCAAACCGATCAGGTCACGCTTAAGGAAGACCTCTCCAAAGCCTACCAGCAGGAGATCCGGAAGATGGAAAAAAAAATGTTCAGTCATATCCGGTCTCTGTTTCGCCATAATCTCTACGATTATCCTTTGCCGGAGTATTCAGTGCTTCGCCATGATCTGTTCTCAGAACAGACCTGGGAGATGCTGGGTCTGAGCCGGGGGCAATTGGCCACGGCCGGGGCTGTTGTCGGTGGTACTATGGGGGCTGTATTGGATACGGCAGCGGCCGGATTGACATTCGGAGTCTTCACGGCCATTGGGTCGGCCATTGGGGCAGGATCTGCCCTCGTGGGAATTCGCAAACTCACGAAACAGGGTAAACAGCTTCTGGGCGGGGACCGGCTCCAGGTGGGACCCAATGAAAACATCCAGTTTATGTATGTGCTAATGGACCGGGCCTTGCTCTACTATGCCCATATTACCCGGCGCTCCCATGGCCGGCGGGATATCCCTGCACCGGATCAGGGCGGGATATCAAAACAGGGGGTTTCTTCCGGGCTGACACAGTCCCAGCAACAGGTATGTTCCCGGTTTTTCAAACGCGCCAGGGGCAAGGGGATGATCCGAAACAAAAAGGAAGCCCCTGCATTTGCGCTGCTGATCCAGTCCCTGATGGAAAAAGAGGGGGAATAACCCGGATATCCCTTGGCCATGTGAAATAGCCAAGAGATATCCGGGGTTAGAAAAAAAAATTATTCAGACAAGCCGTATTCGTCAAGAAGCTTTTTGAATGTGCCGTTGTCGCGGATGATCTTGAATCCTTTTTCGAATTCCTTGATCAACTCTTCTCCGTCCGGATGGGATTTGGATACCATCAGGAACAGGGGTTTTTCAAACAGGGGCGTGTTCGAAGATGCGATTTTTGACTGGTCCGCTGCATAGTTGTCCTTAATGGTCTGCCATCCGACCAGCTGGCTTTCAGGCACTACATCCACCCGGTCATGAAGCATCATTTTTAATGAGGATTTTACATCCTTGACATAAACCGGTTTGATACCGGCATTGGCAAAGATGTCCACATATGAATATCCCTGGGAAGCACCGACCTTAACTTTCTTCAGCTCTTCAAAACCTTTGAAATCCCATCCCGGGAATTTGTCCTTAAGGTAGAAAAAAACCATGCGCTGGTGAGCCAGGGGGGTGGACTGGTAAGTGATATCTTTAAATGAGTCTGCCATTGACCAGGGAAAGGTGGCAACTATTTTTCCCTGCTGGGTAAGAACCTCTGTCCGTTTCCAGGGCATGTATTTGAATGTTACGGTATGGCCGGCAGCTTCAATGGCTGCTGCGACAATCTGGGCTGTTGGCCCGCCGTCCGTCATGTTTTCAGATACATAGGGCGCCCATTCTCCTGTGGCGATTTCAAAGTTTTTCGCAAGCAGGGGCGAAGACATGGAAAAGAGGAAAATTGTGATCAGTAAAAGACTTTTTTTAAACATAATGTTTCCTTTCTTTTTGGAGGGTAGCAAATATTCATGCTGTTTGTGGTAAACAGCTTTACTTGCAATTGCGTTAAACGAATTATTTCTTATTCACGTTAGGATGTGTATACCAAGATATTTTACGTGAAATTCTTCGGATGTCAATTAAATAAAAGCATGGAAGTAAAATACCGAAGATGTCAGTAAATCCTAAAGAAGCGGGGCGAATCGGCTGCGAATTTGTATTCGCTCTCTTGACAAAGTCCCGGCTGGTGGCTTATAGCTCAACCTTATCCTAACTCAAAGGACGGTTGATGCTATGCTTGAACTTCTGATTGCGGCAATTCTCATGCTTGGAGCAGCCGGATTGATTCTGATCCTCCTTGTCCGGTATTTTAGCGTAAAACGCCAATATGTCCTGCCGGATTCTCCCGGCAGCAACACGCCGGATCTTCCGGAGTCGGACCTTGATGGTTTTGTTGAGCGGTTTGCCCGGATGATTCAAATTCCCACGGTGTCCTGGACCGATCGCAGCAAGCGGGACTCTGGCCTGTTTTCACAGTTATAGGAGGAATTGGTCCGTCTATATCCCCGGGTGCATGAGAACATGGGTCGGGAGGTGCATGGGGATTTCGGCCTGATTTATCACTGGAAAGGAAAAAAGAAAAATGATGCCGATAAAAAACCGGTATTGTTCCTGGCCCATTATGATGTAGTGCCTGCAGAAGAAAAGGGGGATGAAACCTGGGAAGAAGCCCCGTTCAGCGGCAAGATAAAAGATGACATTCTTTGGGGCCGGGGTACTTTGGATATTAAATGTCAGCTGGCATTTTTAATGGAAACGGCAGAGCTGTTCCTGGCAAAGGGGTGGCAACCGGACCGGGATATCTACTTTGCCTTTGGCGGGGATGAGGAAATTGCCGGGTGTGAAGGGGCCATGAATATGGCTGCCCTGTTCAAGGAACGGGGTCTTTCGTTTGAATTTGTTATGGATGAGGGGGGGATTATTGCCAAAAAACAACTCTCCTTCCTCAAGGATCGGCCGGCAGCCCTGGTCGGACTGTCAGAAAAAGGTTTTGTCACCTTCAAAATAAAAGCCACCGGAGATAGCGGTCATTCCTCCATGCCTGACAAAAAAGGCACCGCCATCGGCAGTCTGGCCCGGGGAATTGTCCGCTTGGAGAAGCGCCCGTTTCCCAGCAGTCTGGATCCTTTGTTGTCAAACATGCTGGAGCGCTTTGTTCCGTATGTCTCAACCGGTCTTGGGATTGTCTTTTCAAACCTCTGGTTAACCCGTCCCCTGATTCAATATATTTTTTCAAAAAATAAGGTCACGGACAGTCTGATCCGGACCACCCAGGCCGTGACCGTGTTCAACTCCGGCGAACAGGAAAATATTCTCCCGGGTGAAGCGGTTTGCCTGGTCAATCACAGGATCCTTCCGGGCGATACCATTGATATGATAGGCAAGCGGCATAAGCAGACCCTGGACGATGACGGCCTGACCCTGGACGATGCGGGAAACTGGCCCTCAAATAATCCTATCAGCGCAGACTCCACAGAGGGCCGTGGCTTTGAACTGATCCGCAGGGTACTGGCCGTTACCCACCCCGATGTGATTACCGTGCCCTATCTTGTGAACGGGTCTACGGACTCAAAGTACTACCGGCATCTTACAGGACAGATTTTGCGGTTCTGCCCACTGGTTCTGACCCCGGAAGATGTGGCCACCATTCACGGGGTTAATGAAAAAGTCTCTTTAAAAAATCTGGACAAGGGCCTTCGCTTTTTTATTCAACTTTTCCATCAGCTCTAACCAAAAGGATAATCCATGACAGAACAGATCATTGAGTCACAGATCATTGAGCCGCAGACCTCCCAGGATGAGTCCATGCTCAAAATTGGACTCAAACCCTTTCTTACCGCCTTTGGCATTTTATTTGGGCTCATAACCTTTTCCGGCTTTCTGACCC
>PIVQ01001101.1 GCA_003354055.1 Desulfobacteraceae bacterium
GATGCAGTGGTGGCTTTTTTATCCGGACATGATCAGATCCTGATCCTGGAAGAGCTGGACGATATTCTTGAAACTCAGATCAAGGCCCTGGCCTATGACCTAAGATTGCGGGTTAAGATTATCGGAAAAGTCTGTGATGAAGATTTTATCGGAGAGTTTACTCCGGATAAGACCCGTGCCAAACTGGCATCAGCCTGGCCCCATCTTTTGCCTGAATTCGCAGATGACCATGTGGGAATGCCGGACCGGCCTGCCCAGATGTGCCCGGGATGCGGGCACAGGTCTGCATTTATGGCCGTTGAAAAAGCCCTGACTGCCAATGATGTGACAGTGGCGGATATCGGCTGTTATACCCTTGGATATATGCCGCCATATGAAATGGGCGAAGTACTAACGGGGGCCTTTCCCGGGATTACAGCTGGACTCTCCCTGCACAATGATCAAAAAGATGTAGTGGCATTTATCGGGGATTCCACTTTTTTCCATGCCGGTCTTCCCGGGCTGATCAATACTGCGCTGAACAACCGCGATATGACCCTGATCATCATGGAAAATAAAACAACGGCCATGACAGGTCGTAAGGATCATGCCGGTGATAAAATCCCCATTCAGGATCTTTTAAAGGGCCTTAAGATCGATCAGGTATTTGCCTGTGAGACCTACAGCCGAAAAAAGTTGACGGAACTGGTCAAGATCGCCATGGCAAGCCGGGGGATCAGCGTGGTCATTGCTCGTCATGTCTGAGAAATTCACTATGCACAGAATCATGTCCGGGCCCTATCATATGTTTACCTATGTGCTTGCCTGCGTCCGGACCCGGGAATGTCTGATCATTGATCCGGGGGGCAGAGCGGAAAAGCTGGTAACCTTTTTAGAATCCCGTGATCTGACCCCGACCCATCTTTTGCTGACCCATGGCCATGCAGACCAGTTCTTTGTGGCTGAAGAATTTAAACGGGTATGGGATGTCCCCTATTGTATTCATGGTGCGGATGATGCCTTTTTCTCGAATCCCGGAGTCAGAGAATCCACCCGGAAAGCCGTTGGTCTGCCAGCCCCCTATCCTGCAGATATTGAACTTGCCCATGGGGATACCATCAGTTTCGGAGGTAATCTTTTATTCGTGATCCACACACCGGGGCATACGCCGGGGTCTGTATGTTTTTTATGCAGGGACCATCTTTTTACCGGAGACACCCTCTTTGTGGGGGAGGCGGGCAGGACGGATCTTCCGGGGGGGAATCTGGATCTGCTCATCTCCTCCATCCGTGACAGAATTTTGCACCTGGCCGATACCACCCTGCTTTTTCCGGGTCACCATCATCCCGGAACCGAAAAATCAACCACACTGGAACGGGAGATGCGGGAGAATATTTATATCACGGATTTTATTCTGCACCCCTGACCGCTATGGGCAGGCTGATGGAAAAGCAGGTGCCTTCACCGGGCACGGAAGTAACTTCCATACCGCCCCCATGATCCTGAACGATGATGAAGTAGGATACGGACAAGCCTAACCCCGTGCCCTGGTCAACGGATTTGGTGGTATAAAAGGGTTCGAAAATTCGCTTGGACACAGAGGGATCCATGCCAGGTCCATTGTCTTTAATGGTGATGCAGACACCGTTTTTCTCAGGGGTTACCGACAGTTCAATTCTGGGGTCTTGGCTTTTGGCTTCTGCCATGGCCTGGGCGGCGTTTTTCAGGAGGTTGAAAAAGACCTGCTGGATATTACTCTCATCGCAAAGGACCTGGAGGGCATCCGGAGAGTAGGTTTTAACGATATCAATCTTACGGATATCGGAATCTTTTTTTAAACTATAGTCACTGAGGGTCAGTTCAATGGTCCGGTCCAGAATCCGGCCCACATCATGAAGGGACTTTTCACCTGATTCCTGTCTCACAAAGTTGAGCATATTTTGAACAATTTTTGCTGCGCGGTTGCCGGTTTCAAGGATG
>PIVQ01000309.1 GCA_003354055.1 Desulfobacteraceae bacterium
GATGGACAATCCTAGGATATTTATAGGCGGCCATCTGTTCTTTTGACCATTCAATGATCTGGGCAGCTGTTACAGCAGCCCCCGGGTTGGGAACGATATAGGCAACGATTTCCTCTCCGTGACTGTCATGGGCAATCCCAAGCACAGAGGCCATGGATACATCGGGATGGGTAAGCAGCGTCTCTTCGATTTCCCGCGGATAGACATTATAGCCGCCGCGGATAATCATATCCTTGACCCGGTCCACAATGTAAAAGTATCCGTCTTCGTCTTTTGTGCCCAGGTCTCCGGTGTGGAACCAGGTGGTGCCGTCAAAGGCCTCTGCCGTGGCTTCCGGTTTGTTATAATAGCCTTTCATGACATTGTGTCCGCGGATGACCACCTCGCCCACCTCATCAATTCCCAGGGCGTTGTTATCCTTGTCAAAGATATCCACTTCAACCCCCCAGATGGGTGTTCCGATGGAACCTGGCTTGCGTTCCCGGGTCAAATGGTTGAAGGTGACTACCGGGCAGGTTTCCGACAGGCCATACCCTTCCAGGATGGGAATCTTATATTTGGCATCGATTCCCTTGATGATCTCAAGGGGAAGGGAAGATGCACCGGAAAAACCGATACGCAAGGTTTTTGCAATTTTTTCAGTGTCAAATTGTCCTTCTTTGTCCTCAAAGTTCAGCAGAGCCCAATACATGGTGGGAACCCCTGCAAAAACCGTTGCTCCGTCATTCTGAATGGCCGACAGGACTGCCTCCGGTGCGAATTTGGGAATCAGAACCAGGGTGTTGCCCGATGAAAAGCCCGCATTCATCTGGCAGGTCTGGCCAAAGGAGTGGAAGAGCGGCAGCACAATCGCATGGATATCATCCGGGGTTCCCTGGAGAAGGTGGCGGGTGGAAATGGCATTCATGGTCATATTGGAATGGGACAGCTCAGCCCCTTTGGGAAATCCTGTTGTCCCCGAAGTATACAGGATTACGGCGGTGTCCTCGGGATTTGTCAGTTCGGTGTCACAAACAGGGGGTTGTTCTGCAATGAGTTGGCCTAAGGTCATGGTCCCCTCTATGGGAGAGGCGGCAGCAGGGTCTGCCGTGATCACACAGAAGTGCTCGCAGGTATCCACCTCGTTAAACCCTTTAAAGCCCTCCTGGGCCATGGGAAGTTCCGGCGTTCCCTGGAAACAAAAATAGGCCGTGGCCTCGCTGTCCTTTAGATGATAGGCAATCTCCCTTCCCTTTAAAAGTACATTTAACGGCACCACAACCGCGCCGGTTTTCAGGATACCGTAATAAATCATTGGAAAATAGGGAAGGTTTAAACAGCTTAACGCCACTTTATCCCCTTTTTTTATCCCCTTCTCTTTTAAGGCATTGGCCACCTTGTTCACCATTGCAGCAACCTGGGCAAAGGTGAAGCGCTTGTCATTGAAAATAATTGCAGTTTTTTCCGGTAACTCTTTTGCGCTGTGTTCAAATACACTTACAAGATTCAGCATAAAACACCTCTTTTGGGTTGTTAGGGGTTATAACCATTTAGGAATCGTTACAAAATAACTTGATCTAAATACCCTGAAGGGCAGAAGCTTGTTTCCAAAACCCCTTAAATTGGTATTTTTGCAAAAGACCCCAACTGGGTATTGTTGAAAACAAAAGATCAAGTAATTTTGGAGCCGATCCTTATCCGTTTTTATTTTCTATTTGGGACATGATGTGTTCAGACAATGCCGTTATCGTCAAACTGGGATTAACACCTAAATTAGCCGGAACAACAGAGCCGTCTGCAACAAAAAGATTCGGGTAGCCAAACACCTCGCCGTTTTTTCCCACCACGCCTTTTTCAGGAGAATCTCCCATACAGCATCCGCCAAGGATATGGGCTGTGCCGGGTGCATTAAAGGCCGCTTCCGACAAAAAGCTTAAGGGAACGCCATCCATTTTTTCAGCCAGCTTTTGGGTCACTTTATTGGCAATTGGAATATACGCCGGGTTGGCTTTCTTCCCTGCAGGTGTTTTTGAATTCATGCTGTATTTGCCAAACCGCCACCAGCGGGGTTTATAATCCAGCTGCAGGTAGTTTGAGTCTGTCTGCATCACCAGGACGACTGTTGTTGAAGATGCCATACCAAAGGGCCATAATAGTTTTAGAAATGTGAACGGATGCTTTATAATATTGCCCACATATCTTACAAAGCGCGGAATTTTTCCGCCGCCGCCTGTCATCAGGGTAAATAAATTGAGCAATACGTCAGACCCCTTGTTGTATCGCACCATTTCAACATGTGTGGTTTCATCAGGATAGATACCTGATGTAATGGCAATCTGATCATTCCAGTCTGTTTCTTTATCATTGGATTTTACCCCCAGCAAAGCCTCTGAATTGGTTCGCACAAAGTCGCCCAGACGATTTGAAATTTTCGGCAGCATCCCCTCCTGTTTACATTTCATTAGAAGTTTGACCGATCCCATTACCCCGCCGCTGAACACGGCTCCTTTTGTTCTGAATGTCTTTTTGGATCTAAAAACCCCGGTGGTTTTTTTTGTGGTTATTTCATATCCGCCGTTGGTGGGGATAACACCGGTTACTTCTGTTTCAGGGATGATATCAACCCCGAGTCCTTCTGCCAAGTAAAGATAATTTTTATCCAGAGTGTTTTTGGCGCCGCTGGGGCACCCCACCATACAGGATCCGCAAAAGTCGCAGCCTGTCCGTGCAGGTCCTTTCCCATTGAAATACGGATCTTGTGTTTTTTCTTTTGGTGTTCCAAAGAAAATACCCACGTCGTTTTTATGAAAGGTGTCTTTCCCCCGGATCTCTTTGCCGACGTCCTTTAAATGTTTATCTGCCACACCAATCTGAGGACTTGGATTTGCGCCCAGCATTTTTTTTGCCTTTTCATACTGAGGCATCAGTTTCTCTTTACAATTTTCCATTCCCCACTCCGGTTTATCAAATACGTCGTCAGGAGGAACAAGGAGCTGGTTGGCATAAACCAGACTGCCGCCGCCAACTCCGGCACCGTGGAAAATCAGAACGTGTTTCAGTTGCGTGAGCATCTGGAAACCATAACACCCCAACTGCGGCAGCCACATATACTTTCTCGTGTTCCAGTTGGTTTTTGGAAAATCTTTATTTGTCCAGCGTTTGCCTTTTTCCAGAACGGCAACCTTATAGCCTTTTTCAGCAAGCCTTAAAGCTGATACACTGCCGCCAAAGCCTGAACCGATGATAATATAGTCGTACATACTCGTGGAATCCATTCGCGCCTCCATTTTATTGGGGTAAAATCGATATCATATATCTGACATCGCAAGAGCTGTGCCGTTGTGTGAAAGTTAAGTTAAAACAAGGAGTTATGATTGAGCGTGGTGGCGGGTGAAATAGGATAGGAGAAAAGCACTGCCAAAAATGGCAGTTAATTTTAGATAGAACTTCTGGAGAGCCTATGAAATACGGTCTCTTTGAAGATTATGACAAATTTGGCATGTTCTGCCGTTTCAGGCAGTGTTTTTTAAGTTTTCGATAGAAAGTACGAATGGGAATTTTAAGGCGGGTTGCTGCCTGCTCCCGATTCCACTGGCATTGTTCAAGGATGTTGATGAGCAGTTTTCTTTCATAAATATCCATATAATCGGAATAGCTTGAACCTTCTATAAATTGAATCTTATCTTCTTTTATACTTGTCGCTTTGACTTTGGGCCTGTTGAGCATATCAAAATGGCCCATGGAGACATATCGCTGAAGCACATTCTGAAGCTCTCTCACGTTTCCCGGCCAGGTATGCTTAAACATGGTTTCCACCATTTCCCCGGATAAGAGCGGCGTTTGCCCCCCTTTGACCATCTGTTTTAAAAAATAGTCTATCAGCAGAGGGATATCTTCGATGCGGTTTCTCAGCGGCGGCAGGTTTATGGGGATAATATGGATCCTGTAAAAAAAATCTTCCCTCATCATTCCTTCAGATATCAGTTGCTGCAAATCACGATTGGTCGCTGCAATGATTCTGATGTCGGGTTTTTTTATATCCTTCCCTCCCACAGGGGTATATCCGCCGCCCTCAATCGCCCGTAATAGTTTTGCCTGTAAGGCCATTGTTATTTCACCCAGCTCATCTAAAAAAAGGGTTCCCCCGTGGGCTATATCCAGAAATCCCTGTTTGTCGGAGGCAGCACCGGTAAAGGCCCCTTTTTTATATCCGAAAAATTCACTTTCAAGTAAATTTTCAGGAATGGCACTGCAATTGACGGGTACGAACCGGCCGCCCTTTCGATCACTAAAATCATGAATGGCTCTGGCAACAAGTTCCTTACCGGTTCCGGACTCCCCATACACAATAACATTCGTATCTGTTGCCGATGCTTTGAGAATCAACTCATAGACCTCCTGCATCGCAGGGCTTTTACCGATAATATTACCAAATTTGTACCGGTCTTTAATATTGCTTTTTAATCTTAAATTTTCTTCCCGCAGCATGGCTTCACTTCTTTGAAGCTCTTCTCTTCGTGCTTTTTCTTCGGTTATATCAAGAATCATCCCTTCAATTAGAATTAGTCCTCCCTTTGAACTAAATACAGGCCTGGCATATAACGACACCCAGATGATCCTTTTTCCTTTTTTATAGAATGCCACCTCTAATCCTGCGACATTCTTTTTTTGCCGCATCAGTTTGATAAACTGCCGGCGAACATCTTTAGACACATAAAGATCCTCTGAAACATCATGGATGGAATCCATAAGATCCTCAGAAGAATCATACCCCAATATCCTTGCCATGGAAGCATTGGCACTTACCATTCGTCCTTCAGGGGTTGACTGGTAGATTCCTTCAACAGCGTTTTCAACAATCGCCCGGTACTTTTCTTCACTTTTTTTCAATAAGCGTTCGGTTCGCTTTATCTTGGTCAGATCAGTCCCCATGCCCAGTAAATATTTTTTACCGTTGATCGACATCCTGACACCGGTAAAATAACAGGGTATTGCCTTGCCGTTCTTTATTATCAGATCAGCTTCAATATCATGCCATTCTCCCTGTTTTAATATATGATCAACAGTGTTGCCAACTCTGTCCTTGTCCGATGCTGAAAACCAGTCAAATATGCCCATATGGGGGAGTTCTTCAGCAGTATAACCTGTTATGGTTTCATGGGTTTTGTTCCATCGGATCAGGGTGCCGTTTTCATCATAAAGGTAAAAAATACCGGGGAGGCTATCCAATACCTTTTCTGAAAAAAGCTGTTCCTGGTGAAATCTATCCAGGACTTTTTCATTATTCTTGATCTGATTTTCAAGTTGCAGGATTTTCTTTTTCAAAGGATCGATTTGGGAATCTGTCGTCATATAGTATTCTCCTTAGTGCATATATTCATTTTAAATCGGTTCTCTGTCAACAGCTAAGGATCGGCTCCAAAATTACTTGAACTTTTGTTTTCAAAATACCCAGTCTTTTAAGGGGTTTTGGGAACAATTTAGATCAAGTTATTTTGTAACGATTCCTAATGCCAGGTTTTCATCCTCCTGAAAATCCCAACAAGGTGATTTGAAAACAAAAGAAGATGTCTTGGAAAATGCTGTTCAATGATTGTTCGACAATTTGCTTGACAGCCATATAGGGTTTTTGTAAAAATGCCAAGCTGCTCATTCTCAATGTTTTTGATAAAGGAGACCAAGAATTAATAATTATTCAACCTGTTACACCTCTGCGTTTACACACCTGCAATGTGTTACACAATGACATGGCCAGAAGGGACTAATGGCGTATTTTAACCGGTTGATAAGTAAGGCGTCGATAAAGGGATCTGGATTCTTTATTAGTGGCATGATTGTTGTATGATAACGTGTCACCCGTCCTAAAAGGACAGGTTAAATGCGGAGGGTGGATCGGATGGGATCACATGGACTCTAAATCCGTGCAGCCGGGTGCGACTCCCGGGCTCTCCGCCATTTTAATCAGATATGGGTGATGACCATGGCAGAACAAAAGACGGCACCAGGGTTCACTTTTGACTCAGCATGAGTTGAAACCAGACAGGCTGGCCCATCGGTTGGATCAAAAAAGCGCATGACATGCCGGAGGGGATTACAACCGGCATGGTCAAATAATAAAAATTTTTGAACAAATTTTTTTTATGTTTTAAATTATTTTAAACCCGAACGGACAGGAGAAGACAAATGGCAGACTTTAATGGAATGCAGGAAGCACTGGTAAGTTGTGATCAGGCAGCTCTGGAAAATTTGGTAAATGCAGCACTGGCCAGTGATACCCCGGCAATCGATATCCTCAACAACGGCCTAATTGCCGGTATGGACATTGTGGGTGAAAAAATGGAAAACGGTGACATGTTTATCCCTGAAGTCCTGATGGCTGCCCAGGCCATGGGTGCCTGCGTCGGAGTTTTAAAACCCCTGCTGGGTGACGAAGCTGGTCTCCAGGGGGCGTCCGTTGTGATCGGAACCGTTAAAGGCGATCTTCACGACATCGGTAAAAACCTTGTGGCCATGATGATGGAAAGTGCCGGCATGACCGTCCATAACTTAGGTGTTGATATTGCGCCTGAAGATTTTGTTACCCAGATTAAAGAAAAAGATGCAAAGATTGTCTGCTTGTCAGCCTTGCTGACCACCACCATGCCGGCCATGAAACAGACCGTTGACGCCATTGTGGAAGCCGGATTACGGGATCAGGTTAAAATCATGGTAGGCGGTGCTCCCGTGACCCAGGCCTTTGCCGATGAAATCGGAGCTGACGGCTTTGCCCCTGATGCAGGTTCTGCCTCAAAAATGGCCAAGGCTTTAGCTGCGTAGCAAAGCGATATTTAATGAACAAAGGAGAACCCCACGATGTTTGAAGTGATCGGCGAACGGATCAACACCTCCCGGAAAAAAGTCCAGGAGGCAGTTGCAGAACGGAATACCCAGTATATTATTGATGATGTAAAGCAACAGGAAGCGGCCGGTGCCACCTTTATTGACGTGAATGCCGGTGCGAGAATCGGTCATGAAACCGAAGATATGAAATGGCTGCTGTCCGTAATTCAGCCTGAAGTCAGTCTTCCGCTGACCCTGGATTCCCCGGATCCGGCCGTGCTTGAAATGGCATTTGCCATGGTGGAAAATACCCCCATGATAAACTCCATCTCTCTGGAAAAAGAACGGTTTGATGCCATGATTCCCTTTCTCAAAGGCAAGGACTGCAAGGTCATTGCCCTGTGTATGGATGATGCGGGTATGCCTGAATCTGCCGATGATATTTTCGACCGGGCCAAAACCCTGATCAAAGAGTTAAACAAGGTGGGCATCCCCACAGCCAACATCTATGTGGATCCCCTGGTTCAGCCCATTTCCACGGATTCCAACAAGGGGATGATGGTACTGGATGCCGTCCGGGCCATCAAAGGTGAATTCCCTGAGGTTCATATCACCGGAGGTCTTTCCAACATTTCATACGGTCTGCCCCAGCGAAAAATCATCAATCGGACCTTTGTCTCTCTGATGATGGATGCGGGCATGGACTCCGCCATTATCGATCCCCTGGATGAGAAAATCATGGCCACCATTAAAACCGCTGACATGCTTCTGGGCCATGACCAGTTCTGCATGGAATATCTTAAAGGAGTCAGAGCCGGTATTATTGAAAGCTAAGGATCGGCTCCAAAATTACTTGATCTTTTGTTTTCAAAATACCCAGTCTTTTAAGGGGTTTTGGAAATAATTTAGATCAAGTTATTTTGTAACGATTCCTAATGCCGGTGAACGAACCTCATATGTCTGCTACGGATAAAAGACAGAAAAAATTGAACCGATTACCCTCCCTTCTGAACCACCTGGAAGAGGGCGGAACCTTAGGGGAGAAAGATGTTCAATACCTTCTGGATTTGTCTGATCCTGCCGGGATCCGGATGCTGTTTGATACAGCCGTCCGGGTCCGGGCCAGGCATTTTGGAAACCGGATTTTCTT
>PIVQ01001102.1 GCA_003354055.1 Desulfobacteraceae bacterium
GCCATGGAACAAGGTAAACACGCATTGGTCGGCCAGATAGCAGGGAAAATGGCCCATGACTTTAACAATATCCTGGGCATCATCATGGGGAATACGGAACTTGCGATTGTTGACTGTAAAGATCCCGGAACTATAGTCGCCTTAGATTTGATTTTGGAGCAAACCATCCGGGGCAGAAATCTGACAAAGAATCTCATTGCCTTTGCAAAAGACCATGAACCCAAGCAGGTTTTTTTCAGACTAAGTGAAAAAATCGATCTGGTATTGAATCTGATGAGAAAAGACCTGGAGGGTATTGAGGTCGTGAAAGAAACCTTACCGGGCATACCCGAGATACTGGCCGATCCCGGGATGATTGAGCATGCATTTGTAAATTTGTTACAAAATGCTATCCACGCTGTCGGCATTACCGAGAATCCGGTGATTCGTATCAAAACGTACAGCAACGACGATCATATCTGTTTTGAGATGGAAGACAACGGCTGCGGTATTCCCAAGAAACATCTGGGAGATATTTTTGATCCTTCTTTCACTCTTAAAGGAAGCAACGATTTATCAGGTGTGTATAAAAACGGACTTAAGGGTACAGGCTATGGAATGTCCAACGTAAAAAAATATATTGAACAGCACAAGGGTTTGATTTTGGTTGAATCCATTGAACACAAAGGCACTAAATTTATAATCAGCCTGCCTGTGACAAGAAAAACGTTGACCCCTGAAGAAATAACAAAAATTCAAAAGGAAAAAATCCATTTTGAAAAATATATACTTCTTGTTGAAGATGAAACAGCTATCTCAGATATCCAATACCGGATACTGACCCAGGAGCCCTGTAATCATAAGGTGGATATTGCCCATAACGGTCAGGTGGCAATGGATTTGTTTGAAAGAAATAATTATGATTTTATCAGCCTTGATTATGTCCTTCCAGGCGACATAAACGGAAGGGATCTCTACAATCACATCAGGAAGAAAAATTTAACCATACCCATTCTATTTATTTCCGGGAATATAGAATTTTTAGAATCCATAAAAGAATTGAAAAGAAAAGACACCCGGGTTGCCCATCTGTCAAAGCCGTGTCAGAACCTGGATTATCTAAATAGTATAAACAGATTGCTGGCTTTGTAAAAAATGCAAAGACTGCAAGATTCATATTCAGTGGGTAAACAGCAATATCATTAAATAATCTTAATCTTGTCTGCGCCCCATAACTCCAACCGAATTGAAAATCAACATTTCGTTATCAAGATGTCACAGTAGTGTCACAGTATTTGTCATAGCAGTGTAGCTATGATAAAACATAATGGTGTATTGGGCGAAAGGGATATAATGGCGCCCCCGTTACGACCGTTAAAAGGCACTTAGGAATCGTTACAAAATAACTTACCCTAAATTCTTTCCAAAACCCCTTAAAAGACAGGGGATTTTGGAAACAAAAGGTTAAGTAATTTTGAAGCCGATCCTTAGGAATCGTTACAAAATAACTTGATCTAAATACCCTGAAGGGCAGAAACTTGTTTCCCTATATCGCTGATTTTGAAGCGAAAAACAGCTTTTAAAATAGTAAAAACCAGAACCATGAGGATCCATATGAATTTTACCTTCAGACTATCCCATAAATTTAAAAAAGCAGGCATCAAAAAAACAAATATCAATTATCGTAATTTTTGTACGATGGGTATGGTCGTAATCGCAATTTTATGTTTTGTTTTCAGCACATTAGGGGGTGTGGTGGCCCAAGAGAATAAGGGCGCCTCTGATAAAGGTACAACCGCCAAAACCTTTAATGATACGGGTAAAGCCTTGATCAATTCCGGGAAGGCTGGAGAGGCTTTGGATGCATTCATAAAAGCAAATGAATTGGAGCCCCAGGCAGTTGAATATGCCAGCAATGCCGGTGTTGCTGCATTTATGATAAAGGACTACACCTTATCCGCTCAGTATTT
>PIVQ01000310.1 GCA_003354055.1 Desulfobacteraceae bacterium
GGGCCGTCTCCGGCCACGTACATTCCCTTGATCTCTGTTTCCAGAAATTCTGTGGTCTCCACCTGGGTGGCAAAAAATTTGATCTCAGGTGCATAGAGCAGGGTTTCATCATTGGATACCCCTGGTACGACCTGGTTCAGCGCTTCCAAGCCTTCTCTTAGGTTGGAAAGAATCCGTTCAGGCAGGGCCATGGCAATATCACCGCAGACCACATTTTTCATGGTGGGTTCGATATATCCCTTATTGACCCGGTTCCAGGTTGACCGCCGTCCCCGTTTCAAATCCCCGAATCTCTGGAGGATGGGTTTGCCGCCGCCGATGATGGTGGCCAGCCGTCCGATGGATTCTCCGTATGCCTGGTTGTCGGTCACAGGCTCCGTCAGCACCACCTTGGACAAAAAGGCAAAGTTGGTGTTTGAGGATTTTTTGTCTGAAAAGGCATGGCCGTTGACGCAGACAAAATCCTTATAATTCTCCAGGGTCACAAAACCGCCCTGATTGGTACAGAAGGTTCTGGTCTGATCGTCATAGGTCTGGGTCTGGATAAAAAATGTCGGATCGTAGATTACATTACAAATGTCATCCATGATATCGTTGTGAACCTCAACCCGGACACCCACTTCAATACCGCGCTGGCTCAAAGCAATGCCGTGTTTCTGTGCCACCGAGGACACCCAGTTGGCACCTATACGTCCCGGTGCCAGGATGACATTCGGCGCCTTATAGGTGTCCTTATCCGTGATCACGCCCTGGATCTGGCCGTCCTCTTGAATGATATCAATGACATTTTCCTGGGTCCGGACCTCAAGGCCTTTGGATTTGATATGCTCGGCCATGCCGGCAATGTAACCGGGAAGATTGTCGCTGCCCAGATGCTTCTGCTTGATCAGCAGAAGATCAATGCCGAAGCGCTTGGCCTCTTTCCGGATCAGTTTGGCCTCATCCATATTGGTCGGGAAGACCTTGGCATCCATTTTAAACCGGGTAAAGATCGTTTCGGTTTCATCAATCAGTTCCTGGGCCTGGCTCATAGGCATGAATTGGGTAAGATCTGTTTTGCCCAGTCTGGGAATGAAGTTAAGTTTTCCGTCTGAATAAAGTCCTGCCCCGCCAATGCCGGACAGAATGTTGCACGGATCGCATTGGATGCATCTCTGGAGTCTGTGGTTGGGGCATTTGCGTTTCAGGGAATCCTTGCCTTTTTCAATGAGCAAGACCTTGAGATTGGAATGTTCTTTTAAATGATAGGCCGCAAAAAGCCCGGCAGGCCCGCCGCCCACGATAATTACATCATACGTCATAAGTCACCTTGTATTCTATTTTTCAAAAAGCAAACCTTCCATTACTATATGTATTTTGTATTAATGTCAATAGCCTGGAAGGTGAAAAAATGAATCGAATTTAAAAAAGCGTGGAAGTATGCAGAGCTATTAGGAAAACACTGGAGATTCATATCGCTTTGTGCTAGGGTTTCTTATAAAGAAAGTGGCGCACTGCAAACATAACAAGCCGAAAAAGGGACCTTAAGCAAATTTCATGAGTGAGCAACAACCCAATAACCCATTGCACGGCGTGTCTCTTGAGCAGATCGTGACAAGTCTGGTTGAGCATTATGGCTGGGACGAATTGGGCAACCGCGTAACTATCCGGTGTTTTATCAACGACCCCTCATTGAAATCCAGTCTCAAGTTCCTGCGAAAGACGCCTTGGGCAAGGAAGAAAGTCGAGGCCTTATACATAACTACGCAAAATAGCGTGTGGAAACGCTCGGTCGATGTATCAAAAGATGCCTCGGCTATATAACAAAGAGGTTCCCTTAAGGAACCCATTATAAAGGAGTATTACAAGATGGCTGAAGGTACGGTAAAATGGTTTAACGATGCAAAAGGGTTTGGTTTTATTGAGCAGGATGGCGGTAAGGATTTGTTTGTTCATCATACTGCAATTCAGGCCGAGGGATTCAAATCCCTGACTGAAGGTGCGCGGGTAACCTTTGATGTTGTAGACGGTCCCAAGGGACCGGCAGCAGAGAATGTTGTCCAGCAGTAACCACTAATAAGAGCATTGCAAAGACCCCGGCACCCTTGCGGGGTCTTTTTTTTATCGCAGTCTCCTTTGCATCAAATAATAGGGGTACCTCTAAATAATTAGAGGTGGCCAAAACATTTAATGAGGATTTAATCTTGTTCAAACCAAACTATTCATATGAAAAGCGCCAAAAAGAATTGGCAAAGAAAAAGAAAAAAGAAGAAAAAAAGCAACGCAAGCTGGAGAAGAAAAAAAAATCTGTCGAGGAAAATGAGAACCCCTCTCCTCCTGAAGATTAACCCGGTTTTTTTGAGAAGAGTATAACTAAAAATTTAGTATATTATTTTTCATTGTTAAAATGGACAAGGAATTGTCCATGCCGATCAACTAAATTAAAAATAGGAGTGCTATTTATGTCTTTAAAGGACTCTGATAGCAGTAGGCAAATTCTTGAAGATGTACGTAAGAGCCAGCAGGAGCGTGAAAAGACATATCGTGAACGGGCGCTTAAAATGTATCCCTGGATCTGCGGTCATTGTGGGCGTGAGTTCGAAGGAAAGCGTCTCAAGGAACTGACCGTTCACCATAAAGATCATAACCATGATAACAATCCGCCTGATGGCAGCAATTGGGAGTTACTCTGCATTTACTGCCATGACAATGAGCATTCCCGGGATCAGGTGGCTGATGCATATGCTGACGGGCCTTCTGACAGTTCTTCCGACACAGGTGGTACGGCCAATCCCTTTGCCGGACTGGGGGAGATGTTAAAGGGAAAGCTTGATTAAAGAATCAGCGATTAAGGAATCAGCGATTAAAGCCCCTCCCATGAGGGTTGTGGTCCTCTATTCCGCGGGACATCTGGGAAGTACCTTGATTCTGAACCGATTGCTGAAGATGCCGGAGTATCGGGTGGTGGGGGTGGTGAAGACCCAGGCAGTTCCATTTTCACGGTCGGGTGCCGTAAAACTGAAAAAGCACTTGAAAAAGATCGGGTGGCGTTTCGCATGGCTTTTGCTCTGGCAGCGGCTGGTACAGGGCTTTTTTTATCTGTTGACCTTTCCCCTGACCAGCTCAAAACGCAGAGTACAGCCTGCCTGGAAACTCGCCCGTGACCGGGACATTCCGGTTCTTAAGTGTAGGAGCATCAACGGTGAGAAGGCCAAAAGTTTTGTAAAGGACCTGTCCCCGGATTTGATTCTGTCCGCATACTTCCCGCAGATTCTCAAGAAACCGGTGATTTTACTTCCCAAAATGGGGGTGCTTAATGTTCATCCGGGGTGGCTTCCGGCTTACAAGGGAGCCATGACTTATCTTTGGGTGCTCAGGCATGGCCGGGAAAAGGCCGGAGTTACGTTACACTGGATCGACGAGGGGATCGATACCGGGGAGATCATTGCCAGGCGGTCTTTCAAATTGTTTGCCGGGATGACCCAGCAGAATGTTTTGGTAGAAACCGCCGTGGTCGGGGCCGGGCTTTTGAAAGATGTAGGCAGAAAACTTGCCCGGGGGGATGATCCGGGAACCATCGTTCCGGATGAGGCAGAAGAGGATCAATACTATCCCATGCCCGGGGAAACGGAGTTTTACGCGTATTTTTCCAGTAGGCGTTTTTTTCGGATTCGGGATCTCTTTGCGTCCATCAGAAGAGGGGGAGGCAAGTGATTGATACCGCGGGGTTGTCTTTGATCTTGTATAAACGTTAGATAACTGCAAACCAGGGGCAGTTGCCATGGAGATAAAGAAAAACTTTAGAGCGTTACGCAGACTATCAATTGGGTCAAAGCTTTTTTGGAGCTATTTCCTTACTATGCTTTTAACCATTTGTCTGGCGGGATGGATCATGTCTTCCGTTATTCGTAATGCCATCGAAACCAGCATAGAAAGTGAATTATCCAATTCTACCAACACCATACTGAACCTTGTCAAAAGCACCACCGATGCATCCATTAAAAATCTGTTGCGAGGGGTTGCCGAAAAGAACCTGGATATTGTCCGGGATTTTTATACCCGGTATGAGCAGGGGGAGCTTAGTGAGGACGCCGCAAAAGAACAGGCCCGGAGGGTTCTGTTAAGCCAGACCATCGGCAGCACCGGGTATATCTATTGCCTTGACAGTAACGGAATGATCACGGTTCATCCCAACAAGGCATTGCTGGGGGAAAATATTGCCGGAAATGACTTTGTAAAGGACCAGATGAAGCAAAAAGAAGGGTATCTTACGTATGAGTGGGCCAACCCCGGTGAAGAAAGTCTAAGGAAAAAGGCCCTGTACATGGTTAACTTTGTTCCCTGGGACTGGATCATCTCAGTGTCTTCATACCGGGAAGAGTTTATCCAGCTCATCAATACCCGGGATTTTGAACAAAGTGTGAAAGACCTGCGTTTTGGTAGAACCGGATATGCATATATCATAAACGGAAAAGGGACGTTTGTGGTGCACCCCACCTTCCAGGGTACCAATATCAAGGATCATGAAAATGTCCATGGCCGAGAATTCTTTCAGGAGATGGTCCGAGAAAAAAACGGGCGTATTGTTTACCGCTGGCAAAATCCCGGAGAGGGCACCCCCCGGGAAAAACTGGTGATCTTCAACTATCTTCCCGAGCTGGACTGGATTGTGGCATCTTCCAGCTATCTTGACGAGTTTTATTCTCCTTTGAAAAAAATCAACTATACGATCCTGACGGTCATTTTTTTCATTTTGATTCTGGCCTTCCTGATTACCTTTTATCTGGGCAAATCCATAACCACTCCTTTGTTTCAGCTCATAAATAATTTTAAGATCGACTCCCAGGGTGATTTTTCCAGTCGGCTGACAATTGACAGCGGTGGAGAGATCGGAGAACTGGCCGGCTGCTACAACGACTTTATGGAACGATTGGAAAACTACCATGAAAAGCTGCAGGTGTCGGAAGAAAATTTTCGGGGTATTTTCGAAGGGGCCGTGGAGGGCATGTTTAAATCCTCTGCCGACGGGAGCATTGTCAGCCTTAATTCTTCATTGGCCCTGATGCTGGGGTATGAAACACCGGAAGACCTGACCACGGCAACGGAAAACAGGATGCATCCGCTGTTTGTGGGGATGGACAGTGCCAGGCATCTTCTGGCTGTTTTGAGAAATAAAGGGCGCCTCACCCGCTATGAGGCCCGGCTCTACAATAAGGACCGGACAACGATCTGGGTATCCTTATCCATCAGAGGGATTTTTGAGCAAGGAACCCTCACCTATGTAGAGGGGTTTGTCAATGATATCTCCGAGCCCAAACGGTTCCGAAAAGAACTGATGAAACGGCAGACGGAAATTGAAGATAAAAACATTATCCTGGAAGAGCAGACCACAGAATTACGACGGCTGAGTGCCATTAAGGATGATTTTCTGGCCATGACCACCCATGAACTGAGGACCCCGCTCCACGGAATGATCGGCATTGCAGATTCTCTGATTCACGACACCTTGAGCAATTTATCTCCGGCGGTGAAATCAGACCTTAAAATCATTGTGTCCAGTGGCATGCGGCTCTCCAACCTGGTAAACGATCTGCTGGTGGCATCCAAGCTCAAACAAAAAGAAATTAAACTCCATCTCCGCCCTCTTGACCTGGGTAAAATTGTGGATCTTGTTCTGGGTATCTACCGTCCGTTGATCAGAAATTCCACACTGGCTCTTGAAAATACGATCCCGGCCAGGACATTTGTTATGGCGGACGAGGAACGTCTGCAGCAAATTCTCCACAACCTCATCGGTAATGCCGTAAAATTTTCCGATGCGGGAAAGGTAATCGTTTCATCCGCAGTAAGGAACCAAGAGGTTGAGATAAGTGTATCAGACACAGGTATAGGTATTGAAGAGGACAAGCTTACGACCATATTCCTGCCTTTTGAACAGGGGGATTATTCGGCAACCCGTCAATACCCGGGAACGGGTTTGGGGCTGTCCATTGCCCGCCAGTTGGTGACCCTACACGACGGGACGATTGAGGTGGAAAGTGAGCCGGACAAAGGATCTGTCTTCACGTTTACCCTGAAGGTATCAACCGGCCCTCCGGTACAAGACTCTTTGCCGGTGGCAAAAACCATAGAAGTTGCACCAACGCCTTTGGATTTGCCGGCGGATTTGCCTGATTTGGAAGGCAAAACAGATGATTTGCAGAAAATCGTTGTGGTGGATGATGATTCGGTCAACCTTCAAATTGTATCCCGGCACTTGACCCTGTCCGGGTATAGGGCTGTGACCTTTACCACAGGTGAGGGCGCTGTGGACTATATATTGGACAACAAGCCCTGTATGGTCCTGTTGGACCTGATGATGCCGGGTATGGACGGCTTTCGGGTCTGCGATATCCTCCGGGAAACCTACGGGATGGACGAACTGCCCATTCTCCTGCTTACTGCCAGAAACCAGGTGACGGATCTGGTCCAGGGGTTTGAAAAAGGGGCCAATGACTATCTTACCAAGCCGTTTTCAAAAAAAGAACTCATGGCCAGGGTTGAGACCCAATTGCGGCTGATGGCGGCCAAGGACCGCCTGGTCAACCTTCGAAAGTTCATGAATAAGATCGAGACCTATGTGGATACTGATCAGCTTTTTCTGGAGGCATTTGCCACCCTCACCCGGGAACCGCCGTTTCAGAACGGCATACTTGTGTCCAATGGGAAAACTATGGCTTCAGCGGGTAGCGGAACGGCATTTGCCCGATCCCTTCCGGATATCGATGAAAGTGATGGTGACATCTCGGTCATGACGGACAGGGACGGACAGCTATGTAGGCGAGCCGATGGGCAAGACAGCGGACAGTGGGTCTCCATCCGGATCCGAGGGATGGAAAGTCATCGAATCGTTTTGAAGTCTGAAAGCCCCCTGGCCCGTGAGAACCTGGAATACGTCCGCAATCTGATCGCCCAGATGCGTATCATCCGTAGGGGGATCAACAAGTTTGCATTTGATCCCAACCTGTCAAAAGAGATCTATGCCATAGGTTCCATGTTACACGAGATTGAATATATTCAGGCGGCCAAGCAGTATTGCATTGTGTACACCGAAAGAAAATCAGTTGAGTTAAGGCTGTCGCTCAAAGAGATCATCTTAAGGTTTAATGAAGATCAATTGCTTCAGGTCCACAGGTCCTATCTGGTCAACCCGGAACAGGTCAACTCCATTAAGCTGTCCAAAAACAAGGGCATGGATATCTATCTCACCCAAACCAGGATACCGGTGGGGGGAAGTTATAGGTCAACGGTCCTGAACGCATTTCCCGATCGCGCCCCCCAGCCGGAAAAATCTCCTTCCAATTAGACGTAATTTAGTTCCAAATAAGGGTTATTTCGTCACTCTTTTGTAATAGTTAAATCGTGTTTAATAACAGTATGTTATGGTGGATACGCTGTCTGTGTCTTATGCCATTGGTTCCAAGAATCTTAGGGTTTGGGAACATTTCGCTTGATATTATCCGGCCAAAAGATTCATGATTCATATCACTGAACACGACACCCTCGATTTGAATATACGATTTTTACTGGTTTTGGAAAGTTTCTCAACGTTTGTTTTTGCCATAGTTTTGTCGCCGAATAGATTTCGGCTTTTTTATAAATTAAACTGTAGGGAGGAATGATGTCTGAACAACAATCTTTAGGTAATCCGGCAGTCATAGGGTTGGCTGGATTTGGTTTAACCTTAACGTTGCAAAAGCTATAGAGATTAATGTCTATAAAATTTTAGGCAACGTTAGGGTTCAATAAAAATACCATAATCGGTGAGCAAAGGGGACACAACTTATGTTATGGACAGGATTATCTCCGGATGAAGCAAGAACGTATCTGGAACAAAAAGACAAATCCAAACGGGACAAGAGAATGACGTTGACTCAGGCGGTTAAAGCCTTTGTCAAGGATGGCGACAACATCGG
>PIVQ01000311.1 GCA_003354055.1 Desulfobacteraceae bacterium
ATGATTGAAAAATTAAGTCGGTTTCATATGCTGTTTTTTAGAACTGATAACAATCGGGAGTGTGTAGTACGGCCCAAAAACAAATCAAAAATATCGCTTGATTTTTTCCTGGTGCTCTTTATAGTTTGATTATTTTGCAGATAGTTCATGGCTTTGTCGCATCGGGCTCCGTCGTTATACATGGACCGGTCCATCTCAATCCAGTAGTTTTCCGAAAGCAGAGCAGAGTCTAAAATGATGTAATCATATAGCTTAGGATAACCTTTTGCGTTGTTTTTCTGTATTTCTCCCCTGAAAATATGTTTCTGGCCGGATTTAATCACCTGCTTGTTCCATGTGCCTGAGTTTTCATATTCAAGGTTTTTCTCCTCAAGACATAATTGTTTAGTTCTGCCACGAATCAGGCCACTGATGAAGACTTTTTTAACGGGGATGTCTGCATACAAATTGGGCTTTGTTTCAAGGTACCAGAAGACTTTACCACCAGCCCGCCGATACCAGATTTTGTTTACTTTCAGGGCATTCTCAGGCTTGGCGTTGGCATCCAGGAGGAATGGCCGAGGGAGCGGAACATATATTGCGGCTCCTCCAACCTTGATGGCCAGTTTGTAGGTGCCCGCCTTTCCGGGTAGCGGACCTCTTGCAAACCCGGACTGTCCGGCGCCTATTAATGGTATGATCCCCAGCATTCTTTCGGAATTGTTTTTCTCCCAGAGTGCAATGCCCTGAACAGTCACCTTAAAGTTCCGCGCGGACTTATTGGAGTAATTTTTTACATTGACCTGCCATTGATGAGTGTTGTCTTCTGTGGTGACGACTTCAAGGGATTCAAATCTGATATCAACGTAGCTTTGTGCTGCGGGGTTGACTTGTTGCTTTCCCGGTTTTTTAATATTTGACTTGGGGAGAACAGCTTGCTGGGCCAGGGCTGAAAAACTGAACAATAAACAAATAAAAACTACAATACCGATTTTAAGCATACGAGAATAAATTGAGCATGATTTAAGCATGATTCCTCCCTGACATAGGGTTTTAAGAAGAGATGGAATTTACGAACCAAAACAATGACATAACTCTTTAAACGGGAATAGTCTGCCAAATCAGGTCGATTCTGTCAAGTATCGCTCTTATCCCCAACAGGCGCACTATTCCTTCTCATCTGCCGCATGCATGCTCAGTGTGCCGCTAAAATTAAAATTGGGACTGGAATTATCAGCCGTTTTCCTCTAATAGTAAGGGCTGTGAATTTATAAACAAAAACTAATTTAAAGGCCCTGATATGACCCAGAACGCTATTCCGGAAGGATTCCACCATGTGGGAAACTGCATCCGCCCGCCCAGTGAGTACAATGCCATACTTTTACAGGCAACCCTTGGCTGCTCCCATTCCAAATGTACCTTTTGCGGTGCGTATAAGGATAAAAAATTCGCCCTGAAAGACCGGAAATACCTGGAGGGGGATTTTGAATTTGCGGCAAAGTACTGCCGGCACCAGGACCGGGTCTTTGTCATGGACGGGGATGCCTTTGTCATGCCCATGAAAGACTGGAAATGGCTGCTTAAAAATATAAAGGAAAAACTTCCGTGGGTCAGGCGTGTCACCTGCTATGCCAATTTAAAATCCATCATGCTGAAGACGGATGAGGAGCTTGCATGGCTCCATGAAAACGGACTTAAGGCCGTATTTTTAGGACTTGAATCCGGCCATGCCCAGGTTCGAAAAGATATACGCAAAGGCGGCACTCCGGAAGAGCTGATCCACCACTGCCGGCGCCTGCGAAAATCAGGTATCCGCCTGGTCACCATTGTGCTTCTGGGACTGGGCCAGCTTGATCGCAGCCTTGCCCATGCAAGGGAAACCGGCAAGGCCCTGACCGCCATAGATCCTGAAGCGGTGAGTGCCTTAAGCCTGATCCCCCTTCCCAATACCCCATTGGGACAGGCCTTTGAAAAAGGAGAGTACAAGGTTCCGGATGCATTGGGCATGGTCGCCGAGCTGCGGGAACTTGTTAAACATACCGATCTTACAAGGGGGGCCTTTCGATCCGTCCATGCCAGTAATTATCTGAATGTTGATGCAAGATTCCCAAAGGACAAAGAGGATGTGCTCCACACCCTGGATCAGGCGCTGGCCGGCGATATAAACCTGAAACCGGAGTGGGCTCGGGGACTGTAAGAGCGTTAGCGAGAGCTGCGAGAACAGCTGGAACAGCGAGAGCAGTAGCGGGTCTCGCTGTTCGAGCAGTTCTCGCTGTTCTCGCTGATAACTGTTCTCGCTGAAAAATGCACATTTTTCTTGACATAGCACCCAATCGTTTGCTAACGAACGTTCGTATGCAACCAAAAGATTCCGACCCAAAATACTTTATATGTTCCCTTGCCACCCAGGCGGTGCGCAGGATGGTGGCCTATTATAACCAGGCCCTGGAACCCTTAGGGCTGACCGCACAGCAGGTAATGGCTCTGGGGGTTCTCTGGCAGGAGGAGGGCTTAAGCCTGGGCGTCTTTGCAAAGCGGGCCGGCATGGGCAAGGCCGCTGCCGTCACCATGATCAAGCGGCTGGAAGCCATGGATCTGGTCGAAAAAAAGGCAGATCCCGACGATGCCCGCCTCAACGTATTAACACTGACGGACAAGACAAGAGAACTTGCCCCCGAGCTGCTGGCCATGGGGACAAAACTTGAAGAGAGCATTGAACAGGCCGTTGGAAAAGAAGACATGGACTCCCTGATTAAGGCGTTGTCCGTCATCCGTGATTTAGACCTGGACCTCTAACGATAAGGCACTATATGGACCTGATTAAAGAAGCACTGGCAAATAGGCAGACCGCATTATCCGAATTTCAATCCAAATGCCTTTTAAATGAAGCCGGCATCCCCGTCACCCGGGAGATGTTGGTACAAACTGCGGATGAGGCCGTGGCAGCAGCAGAAACTTTAAGGTATCCCGTTGTCCTCAAGGCCTGTTCCTGGGAACTTTTGCACAAAAGCGAACTTAACGCTATTGAGCTTAAGCTGTCGACGGAAGAATCCGTCCGGCAGGCTTTCAAAAGAATAAGCGACCGAATTGATCTTCCCTTAGAAGGCATACTGGTTCAGGAGATGGTGGAAGGTCAGCGGGAACTGGTTGCGGGTCTTAGCCGTGATCCCCAGTTCGGCCCCTGTGTCATGCTGGGGTTCGGAGGAGTGATGACCGAAGTAATCAAGGATACGGCATTTAGGGTAGCGCCCTTTGATAGAATAGAGGCCCTTGATATGATCGATGAATTAAAATCAAGGGCTCTGCTGGATGCGTTCCGGGGCCAGGAACCTGCGGATCTTACCGCCCTTAGCCGGATCCTTATGACCTTAGGACAGTTAGGAATGATCCAAGACGCCATTTCCGAGATCGATATCAATCCCCTGATTATTTCCCCGGACGGGTCTGTCAAAGCCGTGGATGCCCTCATTATCCTGGAAGGAAAAAGCTCCCTATGATCACTTCAATTTCCCAAAGCCCGCTTTACACAATAGCAAACCCAAAAAGCATTGCCTTTTTCGGTGCCTCCAATAATTTTGCCGCGATGGGATCCGGTATATTAAGTACCATTCTCTCCGATGGATACGAAGGCACGATCTACCCGGTTCATCGCAAGGAAAAAACCGTTTTGGACCTGCCGGCCTATGCAACGGTGGAAGCGCTCCCGAAGGTCCCTGACATGGCCTATATTGTCCTGCCCACAAAAATCGTTGCCCAGACCCTTAAGGCCTGCGGAGAAAAAGGGATCCGCCATGCGGTAATTGTCACGGCAGGGTTCAGAGAAGTGGGAGGCGAAGGCCCTGCCCTGCAAAAAGAAGTGGAGGAGATTGCAAACGAGTACAATATCAGATTCACCGGCCCCAACTGCATTGGCGTGGTCAATTCCCATTTAAACCTGAACGCCACCTTTCTGCCGTCCGAAGGGAAAAAAGGCTTTATCGGCATGGCCTCCCAGAGCGGCAGCTTTATCACCCAGATGTTCAGCTATCTTTCCAATCGGTTCGGCTGCGGATTCAGCACCGGGTTCAGCCTGGGAAATGAAGCCAATATCGATCTTGTGGACTGTATCGAATACCTGGGCGCCTGCCCCGACACCCGTGTCATTGCCCTTTATGTCGAATCCATACGTCAGGGCCGAAAATTCATTGAAGCAGCCAGAAAGGTCTCACTGCACAAACCCATTGTTGCCTTTTATGCGGGCGGATCCGAAACCGGCAAGAGAGCCTGTCTCTCCCATACAGGATCTCTCGCAGGCCCGGATCGCCTCTATGACGGTGTTTTCAAACAAAGCGGCATCATCCGCGCCCATACTATCGAAGCGTTGTTCGACTATTGCTATGTCCTTGGCGCAGCCCCCCTGCCCCGGGGCAACGGGATAATCATCCAGACCCATTCCGGCGGTCCCGGCGCTGCTGCGGCAGATGCCTGCGAACGGACCGGCCTTGAACTGCCCCTGCTGTCCCCGGAAACCCTGGAAAAGCTGCCCCCTTTCATCCCCCATACCGGCAGCGCAAACAACCCCATTGATCTGACCTATACCAAGAACCCTCTGGATTTCTTCCACGGAATTCCCAAGGTCCTGCTGGAGGAAGACAAGGCGGACGGCCTGCTGATCTACTTTCTGGTCACCATTGACATGATCGGCAAAGCCCTGACCGCCATGGGCGTGCCGGAAGAAGAGCTTGATACCCAGGTCGATGCCGTTGTGGACTCCCAGTGCGAGGCCGTTGCCTCTTTGATCAAAACCTATGAAAAGCCCGTTATCGGATTTTCATTCCTGACCCGCAAAAACCAGTTCATTGCAGGCCTTCAGGATAAAGGCGTTCCCGTACTCGCCAGCCCGGAACGTGCTGCGGCAGCCTTTGGCGCCCTGGTGGAATACACACGTCTGCATAGAAAAATTATGAATCAGGGCGGGTAAAGGACCTTTGAATTAAAAGGGGCAGGAAATTGCCGGGCCAGCCCGGTAAATCCCTGCCCCGGATTCCCCACCGGGTTAATTTTTCAGGTAGCCTTCAATAGTGAAAGTCCGCGGGTTAACTCAAGCAACACCCCCAGGCCCTGTTTTATATCCTGATCATTCATGGCCATGAGCATGGAAAAAGGTCCTGTGGGTTTTGAATCTGAAAGGTTGATGGAAGCCGGAATTTTTGAGGCCTTTTCAAACAGCTCAACAGATTTCGGGTCGGTGAGATTACCCAGTGAATCCACCAATTTTCCTAAGCCCCGACTTATTTGCTCTATTTCCTCCGGGGTATACTTGTTGGTTATATCTTTTATTACATCCAGGACGATACTCAGCATTTTAAATACATGTTTCTGTTCCAGGTCATCCAAAAAACTGATGAACTGCGGAACAGTTGATTTTAATAATGGTTCTGCATTAACAGCCAGATCTATAAAGCTGTGCAGCATATCAAGGGCAAAACTGAAGTTATCCATATTTCTCAGGACTTTTTTACAAAGATAAACCAGTTTTTCCAGCTGGAAATCAGCCTCAACATCAGCCAGCCCCACAATCAATGCCTGAACGCCTTCATTCAACCGGGGAGTCAGTTCTTCCTTCAGCTCTTTTATGGATGCTGCAGACTCTGCAATGGGGGTTATTTTTTCCTCAAGGCGTTCCAGGCGTTCAAGAATTTTTTCTTCATTTGTCATGGCCCACCTCCTAAGCGTGTTGACGAACTTTTCCGGCAATATTCATCTGGGGTTCCAGGGGAAGATCAAGCCCCTTCATCATCAGATTCCAATAGACCCACCTGAACATCATTTTACCCCAATGATTACTCAGACTCTCCTTTAACAGGCTGAAGGGCCCCATGCCCGGGAAGGGAAACTTGCCCGGTAA
Organism: Desulfobacteraceae bacterium; assembly: GCA_003354055.1. The sequence goes on from PIVQ01000311.1 coordinate 5,867, forward strand.
CGGTTCAACATCATAACTGAAATCCAGGAGAATGGCCTTTTCAAAGCCGGAGGCCAAAAAACAGGTGGCATGACCGTCAAACTTTGGAAGGGCTTTATGGCCGTCCATCTCTCTGACAATATTTTCAACAAGGGTATAGGCCATGTAATGGGCAACGGATCCGGCCTTGGAAGTGGGCACATTGGTGGTGTCTCCAATGACAAAAATCCTGTCAAAATTTTCCGCTTTCAGGGTGTGATTGTCCGTGGGAACAAATCCCACAGGATCACTGACCCCGGAGTCGATGAGCATATGATTTCCCATGTTGGGAGGTATGGCTACCAAAAGATCATATCCCACCTTATCTCCTTTATGGGATTCAATTGATTTTTCTTTGGCATTGACCTGGGCCAGATCAAAGTTTGGGGTCACTTTAATATTTTTTTTCGCTGCAAATTCAGCCAGAACCTTAGCTGCAACAGGTTTGGTGAACACATTATCAAGGGGGGTTACAAACTCTATATCCACCTTGTCCCTGACCCCGTTCACCTGGAAAAACCAGTCCGCCATAAAGACGAATTCCAGGGGGGCAATGGGGCATTTATAGGGGACTTCCGCTATATTCAGAACAATTTTACCCGAGTCAAAATACTTCAGTTTTTTAGACAGGGCAATGGCACCTTCCAGGGTATAAAAATCAAAGACATCGGTTCGCCAGGCATCGTTCATGCCGTCTATCTCCTCAGGTGCGATATCGCAGCCCGTGGAAATGATAAGCCAGTCATACTCATATTTCCCCAACCGGGTCTCTACTCTGCGGTTTTCAGGATCAATTTTAACAATATAGTCCACCACAAATTCAACCCCCTGGGGGATAAACCCCTTTTTGGGTTTAATGACATCATCGGGCGAATAGACCCCAAAGGGGATAAACAGATATCCGGCTTGGTAATGATGGCGCTCATCCCTGTCAATAATGGTAATCTCCAATTCAGATTCGGGTACTTCATTGCGAAGCATGTTGGCAACGATTGTCCCGCCGGCACCTGCACCAAGTATTAATACTTTTCTCATGATGGAATCCTCCCTTGAAATGAATCGATTAATAGAAAACTGACTGGAAAAAAGAAGATTCGATCGTATACCACATGGTGGTAGGCTGTCAATTAAATTTTCAGAACCCCGGCCGATTGCGTCTGTTTTGATTTCTCATATAGTTTGATAGCGGCAAATGGTATTAGAAAAAAAGTGATGCACAATATTTTAAACCCCATTAATCCAATAAGGTTAAGCAACATAAACTCCGGCCGGGTAATACCAAACCAGACAGAATACGTTTTGTAGGCAAATTCAGGTCCGATCAATAACCACACAAACCACACGATCAGTATCGCAAGGCAAATCCCCGCCGCCCGGATCAAGATTCCGGCAACCGTTTTTAAATCATGTCCGTTAATCTGTTTTAGTTTGTCATTCATTTAATAATGCCTCCGTTATTGGTTGTTGTAATAATCACTATACGTCGGCAACTCTCAATATGAGGTTCTATAGGGAAAGCGAGAGCTGCGAGAACGGCTGGAACGGCGAGAACAATTATGGGGCACTTAGGGCGCCATTCATTGTTGCCCGGCAACACCTGCTTTCGCTAATAATCTGTTAACTTAAAGGTTCTCCACCTGCCGTTTTCTCTGCTGTTGCTGTTCTCGCTGTTCTCGCTGATGACTGTTCTCGCTACCAACGATTTTCTGCTGCCAAGTGATTCACGTTGACATCGCCAAAAACATTGTGCAACCTGTATGTCGTGGATGGATGGGAAATGTCGTGAACGGATGTGGCAGAATCCATTTTTAAAGGACAAGCCCATGGATGCTAAACAGACATTGTTTAATGGTATTGAGGCATTAAAGCATTGCCAAGGCCTTTTGATGTTTCCACTGAACACATATCCTGATAAATCATCATTCCGGAATATCATCTACCTGGTCCAGGGATTTCTCATTATAGTTATTGCCTATTTATGGCTCGAATACACACGGATGGACGGTACGTTTAAATTTGTTTATCCATTGATCATTGCCGCCATCAT
>PIVQ01000312.1 GCA_003354055.1 Desulfobacteraceae bacterium
CTTGCCTTCATACTCGCCTTATCCATGGCAAGATTGTCAAATCGATGAAAGTATGTCGGCAGCCAGGTTAAAAGGGCTGTGGTAATAAAGACATTCAAGGCAAAAGACAGGTTGTTGCAAAGCAGGGTCGGATTACGGGTAAATTGTCTCACCATATCAATGAACTGCATTTTTATTTCTTTGCCGCTTTTTTCTTTTTTAGTCAGCGCGACGGTTTTATAATCTTTGACAAAATAAAACAATATGGCCAGCAGCAACCCGGGAAGGGCCACAAGCCCGAATGCATGCCGCCAGCCAAAATGATGAGCGACATATCCGCCGATGCCAATGCCAAGTGCGCTTCCAAGCGGAATCGACGCATTCCAGAGTCCAAGGATTCTTGCTCTTTTTTCCTTTGGGAAATTGGCGGAAATCATGGCTGTCCCGCCGGGGGCATATCCTGCTTCGCCAATACCAATGGCGGCCCTGGCGATAAAAAGCTGTGAAAAGTTTTTCGTAAATGCGCAGGATAGCGTCGCCATGCTCCACAGCGCAGCCATGATGGAAATACTTTTTGTTCTACTCCACCGGTCAACAAGAATCGAGGCCGGAAAAGAGAAGATCAGAATCGACCAATACACTGAAGAAACCAAAAGGCCGCACTGGGCATCGGTCATACCCATATCCTGTTTTAAAAATGGAAACAGGGAGACAATAACCATTCGATCCATGTAATCGAACATGTAAAGCAAAAACAGCAACCAGAAAATAGTCCAGGATTGTTTTTTAGTCATTATTGAACGCCTTTTCATACTGCCCATGCTTGCGTACCGCTTTAAACATGGCAATACAGTTTTCAGGATTTACACCCGGATGCAGGGAATTTGAAGAGCAGACAATCAGGCCGCCGCCCTTTGCCCCGTCTTTAATGGTTTGAATGACCGCCCGTTCAACCTGGTCCGGGGTGCCGGAAGGCAGGAGATCCACGCAGTCAATATTGCCCAGAAGGCAGATCCTGTCGCCACAGTATTCTTTTACCTCTTTCATCTCCATGCCTGCCTGGGGCTCCAGCGGGTTGATTCCGTCGTAACCGGTTTCAAGAAGGGTGTCCATAAGGGGCCAGAGGTTGCCGTCAGAATGCCTGACCACTTTAAGTCCCTTTTTATGGGCTTTTTCAACGATTTGCCTGTTATAGTGATTTACAAAAGTTTTAAAATGATCCGGAGATATCAACGGCATGTTGGTCGTTGCGATATCATCTTCAATGACCAGTACATCAAGTCCGGCGTCCACCAGCAGATCAAGCTGGGCAAGATTAAATTCCAGCATCATCCGGGCGACCTTATGAATAAATTCAGGATTGTTGTAAATATTTGTCATGAGATTTGTCATGCCCATCAGGCGCCAGGAACGAACAAATGATCCCCGCATGAGCCAAAAGCTGGCCTTTTTACCTTTAAACCGGTCAATGGCGAGATCAAGAAGTGCCAGGTCCTCCCTTCGGGGGCTCGGGGGCTTGAATGCGTTTAAATCATCAATGGTTTTTATCGGGTGACCGACGGGCACAGGGATACCATGTTCCGACAGCTTATAAATTACACCGAATCCATCTTTGACATGGAGATCATCAACCCTTGTTTCATGGCCGATTTCAAATGTGGTAATACCGTCAATATCAAATGCCTCATGGATCATAAAAAGCGTATCAACCAGCTTTAGTTTATCATTATCATTCATGAGCCTGAAATCCTGCGCCTCAGGAAGGCCGTCCGTCAGGTGTTTTCCTATCCCGATAATGGGTCTTTCATTAATACCGTGGATATAAAGGGGTACGCAATCAGGCTCCTTTATTTCAAGAGCGGTAATGATTCTTTGTCTTCCGTTCATGGACTTTTGCTCCCGGTTAAGAAATATTCATTTGAAATATTTCCATTTTTAAATTATGGTTTGCGGCTGTGGCAGATGCCGCCGGACCGGATGAACTTAAGGGCACTTTAACCCCCATACAATGAAAGGGCTGTCATGTTCGCAAAAACAGCTGATCAACTTAGAAAAATGATACGTCAAAACCCTGGCACCTCTCCCTCCACCTTCCTTATGGACGATTCCTTTGCAGCCTGGTGCTATGACAATAGGGACGCTTTATGGCTCAAAGCCGCATTTAACAGGGATGCTGATCCGGACGACCGTCGAGAATGGGGGATCACCGCTGCGGAGTGGAAGGCCAACGTGGAGATGGCAGGCGTGGCCCTGACCGGGAAATAACACAGGCGGCTACCATCATTGTTAACCAGCGTTGCCGTTTAATCCCTTTCAGTTTATCCCCTCCATAAGTCCGAATGAATTGTTTCCCTGAAAAGTAACTATAATAATTTCAGGCCGATTTAACCATGGCTGCAATCTTAGTCCGGCTGTCCAGCAGATCATTGCTGTTTTCTGAGAAAATTTCAAGCGTTATGGTGTCATCCTAACCGGCATGGCGCAGTTGTGTGATAAATTTTTCAAAATGGCCTAAAATTTAATCATGTCACTTGATTTATATCAAATCAATTCAGTTTGCAAACTTGTATAATTTAATAAAAAGAAATTAAAGCAGGAGAATTTGCTATGGAAAAATATTTAAATACCGGCATAAAAACTGTGATCGAAGAATTCCCCCAAATAGAGTCAATCCTTACAGATTACGATATCGGTTGTGGGCCATGTCTGGTTGGAACCTGCCTTCTAAAAGATATTGTATCAATTCATTCACTGCCGGAACCTGATGAGAAAGAACTCATGAAGAGAATTGCAGGAGTGATATTAAATGGAGGTGATCCGGGGGAAGCGAAAACAGAAAAGACAACCCAAAATCCTGTTATATATTCAGACCCCATGCAAAAACTGGTGGACGAGCATACGTTGATTAAAAGATGGCTTGCCCTGATTCCCCGGGTTGTTGAATATGTTGATTTGAAAACTGAATCCGGAAAACAGATTATTATTGATGGCATAGATATGATCCGTTCATATGCCGATAAATTTCATCATGCCAAGGAAGAGGATATCCTGTTTAAATATTTTGATGAAAGCGCTGAGATCATTCAGATCATGTACAAAGATCATACAAACGCAAGGGCGCTGGTTCAAAGTATGATTAAAGCCCTTGAATCTGAAAACACAGCCCTGTTAAGTGAAAGTCTCTTAGCATACAGGGATCTACTTCAACATCATATTCAAAAGGAGGATGACATCCTGTATCCATGGATGGACAGAGAACTTAATGAAACTCAGTTAATCGAGATGGATGTAAAATTTGTTCAAGCAGATAAGAAATCAGGAATAAAAGAAGAAGAATATGAAGACAGGATTAACGATTTAGAAAAATTAATACCCTAGCATTTGGTTATTAAATTTTACCAACTAAGGATCGGCTCCAAAATTACTTGATCTTTTGTTTTCAAAATACCCAGTCTTTTAAGGGGTTTTGGAAACAATTTAGATCAAGTTATTTTGTAACGATTCCTAATTTAGATTTATAAAGGAGGCTATACCATGTTAGAAGTTACTGAAAAAGCACAGAAACAAATCGCAGAGTATTTTAAAGATAAGGACATCTCCCCCATAAGAATATTTCTTGATTCCGGAGGCTGAGGCGGCCCATCATTTAATATGGCTCTGGATGAGTCTAAAGATAGTGACGAAATCTTCGAAATTGGAAATCACCCCTATGTGATAGATAAAGAACTTATTGCTGAGGCTGCTCCCGTGAAAGTTGACTTCGGCGATATGGGATTTAAGATCGATACAAACATGGTTATGCCGGAATCAGGATGTGGCGGTTGCGGCTCTGACGGTACTTGTTAGGTCATTCTTTTAATCGCATCTACGCTTTTGTAGATGCGCTTAAGGGGGTCGGTCCCTTCGTTCATGATCCGGATGTACTCTTCTACATAAGAATAAGGGCGGTTACGCTTCTGGCCGGTTACCTCTTTTATTATATTAAGCTGTTCAAGTTCACGCAGGCAGGCATTGACAGTGGCTGAGCGGTTGCAACGGCCTTTGTTGCTGTATGAATAACGGCATCGGCAAAGAAATTGAGCCAAGCCTCCCAGTCACCGGTCAGCCGGACTTCGTTGAGAAGTTCATAATACCGTTGGCGGTGTGTTTTGATTATAGAGTCTTTCCAATCAAGGGCCAATCATAGATTCGACTCCTCGCGTGGTTTTTCCGGACGATTCAATTTTTTTTTTCAATTATGGACATTGCCATCTCTGTGGCTTTTTCAGTGTAAATTTTACACTGTTCGATCAGGTTGTCTTCTCCAAACTGATTCTGCCCTTCAGCAGTTCTCAGATCACAACCGAGTAACTGCCTGCAATTGGTTGTGCCGAATTCGTTTTCGAACAGATCTATCAACTTTTGAACCATGGTGTAGTTTTGGTCGATTTCCTCATCAGGAGCGTCTCTCCCGGAAAACAGGCTTATCGCCATGATAGCACCGCTCACCGCCCCGCAAATATTGCAGGTCCGTGCCATGCCGCCACAGAAACCGGTAGCAATTTTGGGGATTAATTGCGAATGAATATTCTTGCTTTCTGCCACGGAAAGCAGAACGCTTTCGGCTCAGTAAAAACCGGAGTTAAATAATTCCCTGCTTTTTTGTGCTGTTTTGTCAATCATAGCTATTCTTCTCTTTGTCTATGGATGGTCTCAAGTTTCTGTTAAATTCTTAAAGTGTTATTTAAAAAAAAAACGGTGTGATCACCGGGCATTGATTGCCACCTCTTTTCCAGTGTGTTTCCTCGATCCGGCAAGATTGTAGAAACAAAACAAATTAACCTGTTAACAACCACTGAGAGCACTCAACCCCCAATTCTGTTTCAGCTTTTCTAAGATATCTTTCATTTTCGTCTTCAGTTAGTGTATCAAGCCACCTACCATTTGTACCCTTGTAAATAAACGTTTTTGCACCTTCATTCCAGAATGCACCTTCTAATGGCACGATTGTATTTCCTTTTTCACGCATATAACTAATAGAACAATGTTCAAGTATTAATGGCCAGGATTTTTTATCAACCTTAATGTTAAGAAATTTAGCAATACGGCTTATTTCCGACTGAGTGTTATTTTTCAGTTTTCCATAATGAAGTAATAAAATATTTGGAAGTGTTCTAATGTCCCACCAGGATTTGATATTTTCCCAATAAGGCCAATACGGATATCCATCATTTTCTAACCAAGTATTAAAATATTGTCTTATTGAATCCACAGGTTGTTCAAGAGGTGGCCCCACTCGCCCTGGAGTATCATTTACCGTTTCATAATAAAAAGAACTTGCATTTGAGTGATGATTATACATACTCCAGACAACATCCCTACCATCACGGGCGATATAAATATATTTAGCTATTGGGGAATATATTAATGCATCTACCGGCAGATGAGTTTTTAAAAACCGGCGGTGTGTTTGGGCCTCCACCATTGCCATTTTTTCTTTTTTCTCCGGAAAGCGTAAATCAATCCATGGAGATACCTTTGCAACAGGAATATCCTTCTTTCCTCCACATAGTAATTGTGCAACAATTTGTTGAACCCATGTTGTTCCAGATTTTATGTGAGTCCCAATTATAATGTCATCATTTCTGAATTGAAATCCATCCCAATAAGTGGAATCCATATGGTGGTTATGAATGTCTCTTTTTTTAACAGGCCAATTAGTCTTAGTTTTTGTCATTGCATGCACCCCGTCTTACCGCCTCTATGGTAGGTTACTAATTTGTCATGGTCGTAAGCCACCCTGATATCAAGGTATCTCGAACCATACCCGAGTTGCTTCCTGACGGATTCCCCCTGGGTCAAACGTCCGAACGTAGGCCTGTCGTTTTATTATTGATTTAATAATTGGAATCAATAAATCTGTCGGTAATATCTCCTGAAAAATCAGCATTAACATCCAGCATATCAACGGGTGCAGAACAAGAAAAATCGAATGCTTTTAAAAAGAAATAGCGGATTTTTCGGTTTTCTTTTGTTCGAAAATAAATACTGAAATTTGCCATATCATAAACAATACTCCACTGGGTATCAGAAGGATTGGCTACGCTACCCAATATCTTAAAGGCGTAATCGACTGGCGCCTCTGTTTTTGAGTCGTATTTTTTTGTCATATCTGCTGCACGGATGAACCTGCCTATGGACCGACGCCTGTCATTTTGAGGACGTTGACCTGTTTTCCAAAAGCTTATGGCTTCCGAATATTTGCTGTTTGACAGAACCCTGACCGGTAACTTTTCCTTGGTGTGATAAACCAGTCGGCCTTCAAGAAACTCTATAACGGCACAATTACCTGCAAAATCACACGCCAGGAAATGGGCACCGGTCTTTGCCTTAATCCTAATCTGCGAGTCGCTTTCAATGACGTCTTCAATCGTACTGGAATTATCAAGTTGATACTGTATCCACTGGTAAAGTCCGATTTCAGGCCTTGAATCGGGCGATGTCGGGTATTCCGTATCGCTGAGCAGCATTGTTTCAACGACCAGGCCAGCCTCATTCATCCCTCCGTACGGAAATTCACGCCCAATTTGATTAAATGTTGCACTGCCATATTTAGACACCCAGGTCAACCGGTTGGATGAGTCATAAGATTGTGCTGTTTTAGAGATGCCCCGTTTATTTATAAATACCAATCCTTTGCCTGTCAGCCAGTCAAAATTTCTTCCAAAAACCGGTCTGCCGTCATGATTAAAGCAGAAGGTTGTACATGCGTTGCTTGTCTTTGCCTCCAAACAGATGAATATAAAACAAACAGCCATCATTCTCAGACAATTAGTCATAAGGCCACCAAATTCAATCAGAGATTATTAAAAAAAATAACGAGTCAATCATCCGAATCAAAGGTCGGACCGCAGCCGCAGCCGCCGAAAAAAAACGCCTGTATCACCGGGCGAATAGCTGAATTCACTCTATCTGCGCTATCGAAAATGCCGATGCGCTCCGGTGAATACTAATGTTGTGTGATTTTATCTGCCATTTCCCACCTAGCTGTGGATTCAAGTTTTTTGTTGCGATGGTAAGTTAATGCTAATGCAATACACTGCTTTAATTCTTTTTCTGGAACTTTTTCATTTAAACTGAAATCAATACTTCTGTTACCTCCAAATTTAAATATATTTGGAAATTTTTCTTTAAATGCTGGAACCAAATCTGCAGTACATTTGAAAAACATTGAGTATTGGTCCTTTTTAGCTTCTTTCCAAGCGATTCTAATTGTGCTTCCACTTTTTGATTTTGGGGTTAAATAACTTGGTTCTCCCCATTTAAGAGTCTCTTCAATCTCTCCAATACTATCAATTACTGCTGCTGTCTCAAGAATTAATCTTCTGAGATTCAGCAACTTCGTTTTGAATTTGCTTGGATATGAATTGAAAACAGCATCGACTTCAGATTTTATTTGGAGTTTTTTTTGTTTTTCCATTTTATTTGCCACAAAACGCTTTGCTTCACCGGCGCAAAATGTACCAGCGGTTGTTATGTTATGTTTCTGTACTTTCTTAAAGGTTTATTTTTAGGGCCCCCTACGATATGACCTATGCTTTTAACCGAAGCATGCAACATTACGGTTTGATCTTCTGATAAACTAAGTTTTCTTATTTCGTTTACCAATTGACTTTTAGTAGCTGCTAAAACATCATCCCTATTATATATTAATCCGGCAATTAAATAGTTGCCTTAGCATAAGTAATTTTGGGATGCTTGAAATACCTTTTAACCCTGCCTGGTAATTTTTGTAATTTTCTCAGATGAGATATAGCTTTCCGCTTCAATTGAGCCTTTGTCCGTGCCGGAACTCCCGAATGAACACCAACTTTCAAATCGCAATTTAAATATTCATCAGGATTCAGTTCCGGTGAATAGGCAGGGAGATGAAATACCTCAATTTGTGTTTTATGATCTTTTAACCA
>PIVQ01001103.1 GCA_003354055.1 Desulfobacteraceae bacterium
CACGTATCGTGGGAATGGCAAGGCGTTTTTATAATACGAGGAGGAGATGTGGAACCGTTCCGAACGTTTGATTTTATCATTGTAGGGGCTGGAATCTCAGGCCCGTTTATTGCGGATGAACTCTGTAAAGCCGGCGCAAGCTGCCTGCTTATTGAAGCGGGTAAGCACTTTACTAGAAAGACCTATCCCGACAACGGACTTGACGGCAATTCTCAGCTCTATTGGTCAGGTGGCCTGGAGTTGGGTCATGACTGCAAGATTGCCTTTTTACGGCCCAAGGTGGTGGGCGGGGGATCCATTGTGAACCAGGCCCTGGTGGACCGGTTTGACGACGATGCCTGGGATTCCTGGCGGTCTCAGTCCGGAGTTGATTTTTTCAATGTGGATGACATGGCGCCCTGGTATGACAAGGCTGAGGATTCAATCGAAATCCAGGAGATTCCGGCTAAGTTCAGAAATAAAAATGCCGAGATCTTTGACCAGGGATTTAAAAACTTAAAGTATAAGAATGCCCCCTTGCGGAGGGCTCAGAGCAACTGCCGCCTGGAAGAGGGCAACTGCTGTATTGAATGCCTCAACGGCTGCCGTCTGGGGTCAAAACAGAGCACGCCTGAAACCGTACTTAAAACCGCTTTGGAAAACGGCCTTGTGCTGGTGTCTGAAACCGAGGTGGTAAAGGTTGAGGACCAGAAGGGTGATGTTCGGGTATATGGTCTTGATCCCAAGGGTGGAGAATCCGTATATCGGGGGCGTAACCTGGTTCTGGCCGGTGGTGCCATCGGTAATGCAAGGCTGTTGCTCAACTCGGGTTTCGGAAAGGAACTGCCCCATATCGGCAAAGGATTTTTCTGCCATCCCCAGTTCATGAGTTTCGGCGTCTATGATGAAAAAATCAACTCTCACACGGGGGCTTTCCAGGCCTTTAAATCCGATGACATGGGATTTCGAAAAGAGGGGTTTAAGCTTGAAAATGTCTATGCCGGTCCCGAGGGGATTTCGCTTCTGGTGCCTGGATTCGGAAAAATGCATCAGGAGGCCATGGAAAAACTTTCCCATTTTGCCTGTATCGAAGTCTGTACCAGAGATACCAATCCGGGACAGATAAAGGTCAACCGGAAAGGCAAGGCCCTGATCCGCAAGGTTCAGAATGAAGAGGATATCCTGCGGTATAAAAAAGGGACAAAGGTTATTGAAAATATTTTTAAGTCCACCAATGCCAGGGAAATCATCCACGGAAGGTTTGCTATCGGCCTTCATCTCATGGGCTGCTGCTCCTTGGGAACGGATTCCGGGACTTCCGTATTCAGTCCCGAGTTCAGCCTCCACGGTCACTCCAATATCTATGCCGCAGACTCCAGTGTGTTTCCCAATGCACCGGGTATCAATCCCTCGCTGACCATCATGGCGCTGTCCAAACAGGCTGCCGACTCCATGCTGACTAATTTTAAATAGGGACCAGAACATAAGGAATAAAACATGATTGTTTCAAAATATTTTTCACAAGGACAATTAAAGGGGCTGGCAAAGGCCGGAGAAGTCATTCTGCCGGGGACGGACAAGTCGCCTTCATTCTCAGATACCGGTTGTATTGCCCACATGGACAAGATGGCTGCCTATCTGTCCGATGATGATCTTGGCGGCCTGCAAATGCTGCTTTCCGTGTTCAGATGGACGCCGAAGTGGAAGATCCGGTGGCTTTTTAAGCTCTGCAACCAGAGTCACAGGTTTCCGGGATTTCTGGGCGCAGGCCTGCGCATGCTGGAAATCGGGGTCAAGGGGGCGGTTTTTTCTCCCTTTTATGCCAACCTGACCGCTCCCGGATATACTGGCAAAAAGGCCCACGATGCCATTGACTGGCATCCCAAGCTGGTGCTGCGGGAAGATGAAATGCCGGAAAAAGCCATGACCGTCAATCTTGATGATCCCACAACCGAAGATATTAAAGC
>PIVQ01000313.1 GCA_003354055.1 Desulfobacteraceae bacterium
TTTCACCCGGATCCTCCATGATTTTCACACTGGCAAAAACAATAAAAGGAAATAAAAATAGGAGTACTGTTGTTAACAACAACAGCCTCAAAGATCTTTGCTTTAACATAACCCGATCCCCATGGTTGACGTTTATGGATAGTTGTTTTCCACTTATCCTGATTTATACAGATAATTTCCTACTAATTTTGTAGGAATTAAATAATCGAAAATCAGACTATTTGTCAATAAAAAAAAAGAGAATCTGTCCGGCCTAACCCCCTTTTTTCACAAGTAAACATTAATATTGTAGTTGCGACCTTCGGTTTGTTATAGTTACAGCGTTCTGGTTAAGGGGGGTTGTTTTTTTGTAAGTTGCCCCCCTTAAAAGACTTTTTGGTATGACCAATTTGAAAAAGCGTTTTGCGATGGGTACGAAAATATCGCGGATCATCCTAAAAACTTTAATTTTGGCATGGGAATTAATTTTTTTCCAGGTCCCAGGCAAACCAGTTCCAAAGAACAGGTAACGGCTGGTTTTTCTTTTTCCGGCCGCCATGCTTCATGGGAAAATATGATCCGGTACGGCCCGTCTTTTTTCCAGGTGGTCCTGATATCCAGAAGATCTCCGAAGGCGGCACCGTCATGATATCCGATATTGGCCTTGTATACCGCAAACCCGATCCCATCATCATGCCACATTTTTGAAAGGTTTTTTACACCGATAATATCTTCCCTGGCCCGTTCAAAGTACTTTAAATAGTTGGCATGGTAAACTACGCCTGAATGGTCTGTGTCTTCGTAATATACCTGGACTGAAAAATGGTGGGTGGGTCTGGCAGGTTCTGTCATGGGGTGCTTTACTCCTGAAAATTTCGGTATTCTTGATAACCTTTTTAAGTGGTAAAAGTTCTGGGATGTTGACCGCCTTATAGTAAAGGTTCATAAACCAGATTACAAGTCTGTACAGGTATGATGTCGTCCATAATAAATAAATGTTAGAGGCGTAAGGCTGGCCGAAGCTTCTTAGGCTTATTCATTCTCTCCACAATCAAGTACATTTCTGATTCTGATTGCCAACTCTTTTTTTGAAAAGGGTTTGGGTATGAAATTCACCCCTTGTTCCAACACCCCGCGGTGGGCAATGACATTGGCTGTGTATCCTGACATGAAAAGAATTTTTAGATCGGGCCGAACCGCCAGAAGTCTATCGGCCAGTTCCCTGCCGTTCATTTCGGGCAGGATCACATCTGTCAGCAACAGGTCTATTTTTCTATCTTTGATCAGCTCAATGGCCCGGGGGGGTGAATTAACAGCCCACACCTTATACCCTAAACTTTTAAGCATTTTCTGGCCTAACTCCAGAATGGAAGTGTCATCCTCAACAATCAGAATTGTTTCTCCCAAGCCCAGGGACGGCCCTCTGTCGGTCAGATCGTTCTGGTGGATCGGGCCCTGATGTCTGGGAATATAGATTTTTATCGTTGTACCCGCCCGGGGTTCACTGTAAACATTTATGAATCCGTTGTTCTGCTTCACAATGCCATAAACAGTGGCCAGTCCGAGACCTGTGCCGTGGCCCATATTTTTGGTGGTAAAAAAAGGTTCAAAAATTTTATTCAGGGTTTCAGTGCCCATTCCCTGGCCGTCATCGCTGACGCCAATCATTGAAAAGTCTCCGGGTATAAAGCCTTCATGGTCGGTGCAATAATTCTCATCAAATGAAATGTTTTTTGTTTCAATGGTCACTTTCCCGGTATCGGATATGGCATCCCGTGCATTCACACAAAGATTTGCCAGGATCTGGTCAACCTGTGTAGGGTCAATTTTTATGGACCAGACTTTTTTTCCAGGACGCCAGGCCAGGTCAATATTTTCTCCGATAAGCCGCCTTAAGATCTTGAGCATACTCTCAATGGTTAAATTTAAATCAATCACTTTTGGATCTATGGTCTGTTTTCTGGCAAAGGCCAGTAACTGTCGTGTGATGTCAGTGGCTTTTGTTGCTGCGTTGAGAATGGTCTCTAAATTTGAATACAGGGGATCATCCCGGGGTACCTTTTCCATGGACAATTCAGTATAACCGATAATAATGCTTGAGATATTGTTATAATCATGTGCCACACCACCGGCCAGCCGCCCAATGGACTCCATTTTCTGTGCCTGAATTAATTTGCCCTCAAGCGTCACATTTATTGTTTTCGTTTTCTTCTCTGCTTTTTTCAGCAGGGTGTTAAGCATAAAATCTCTTCTCGACATCAGTTCTTGTGAATAGCAGACCATTATCCCCAGCAGATTGATGCCCATCATATAGAACAGATCGGTCAAAAGCAGTTTTGCAGAAGGCCCGAGAAAAATGAGTATTACCACAGTATAAAGGATGACAATTGCATTACCTGCGGCAACTGCCCATAAAAAAGTCAGCCGGATAAAGGCATAGCAGAAAAAAAGGCAGAAAATGATACCTACAAAATTATAGGCAGGGTACTCAGGGCCGGATAAAACAGCAACAACCATAAATCCAGCCCCTGTGGACAGAACGTAAATTGTATAAAGCTGCTGCCAGTATCGTCCATAGAACTTCGGGCTTAGAAAGGATGAGGCCAGTCCAAGCAGGAATATTAAGGATACAATGGACATCACCCATATCCAAATCTGCAGGCGGGAGCTATTAAGAATACCCCCATCCCAAAGACCTACCAGGCAATAAAAGAAAATCGCAATAATGTGACACGCCCGGCCAACCTGCAAATTGTTTTCAAAATAAGCTTTCCTGAACCGGTTTTCAGTTTTACTATCATGAAAGGCAAGGGTAACCTTGTTGATTGAAAAGGTATCTTCTCTGTCTTTGGAGTATTTGTTAAAATCTTTAAACAATCATTTGCCCCTATATGATGGGAATCGTGGGTTCTTGGGCCTATATTATGCCTTAGAACAGGAGTTCTGATTCTTAAAGATCCCCTTATCTCTATGGGATATCTTTAAATATATGCGTTAACTTAATTTTATAATTCGTTTGCTGGTATACTTAATAGACCTGACGGTATCAGAATACAGAAATAAAAATTGAAATGCAAAAAAAATATATGAGGCCTCCATTCCGCACTTGATCTTGACAAGCTTTGAACAGGCAAGGTACAAAACAACGATCGCATACACCCATCAAGGAGGTAGGAATGACCGATCACACCCCGGGAGTACTGGATGCCCTGAATGCTTTTGAAGAGGGCTTTTGTATCATTAACGAATATTATACCATTGAATACATGAATAAATTCATGACAGGATATTTCGGGGAGGGGGTTGGGAAAAAATGCTATGAAGTGCTGACCGGGTTTGATGTCCCCTGCAGCTGGTGCAAGCATGGTGAGGTGTTTGAAAAGAAAGAAACCCATCGAAGTGAAGTGTTTATTCCGTCCGTGGGGAAGACCTTTGCCCTGACGGAACTGCCGGTGAGCAACAGGGACGGCAGCCGGTCAAAACTCTCAATTTACAGGGATATCTCGGATGTGGTGGAGCAGAAGGCCAAACTTAAATCCTCCCTTGCCAGTTACCAGCGTCTGTTCACACATGCCGGGTGCGGGGTGTTTATCTCTTCCAAAGAGGGGCGGTTTCTGGATGTGAATCCTGCCCTGCTGGAAATGCTGGGCTACCAGGATAAAGACGAATTTCTTTCCCTGGACCTGGCCACGGACGTCTATCTGAGGCCCGAAGACCGGCGTCAATACAGAAGAAATGTTGAGAAAAAGGGGCAGTTAGTGGATTACGAGGTGAGGTGGCGGCGCAGGGACGGCCATATCCTTCATATTCTGCTGACCTCCAATGTCCGTTATGATGAAGGTGGAGAGGTGTTGGGCTATGAGGGTATTGTTGTGGATCGGACCCGGCGCAAGTTAAATGAAGACCGGATTCGGGAAGCCCGTGACTTTTTGGATAAAATTATCTCCTGTTCGCCCAATGCCACTATGACCATGGAGATGGCAGGAGATATTAAACTCTGGAATGCCGGAGCCCAGGAGGTTTTCGGACCGATCGCGGAAGAGGTGGTCGGCAAGATGAATATCCGGGATGTTTTCGGTAAAGATGTGACTGTCAATGTTCTGGATATGATGCGGGATACAGGCTTTGGGGGGAAAGGGCGGCTTAACTCTTTTTCTTTGAATTTGGCCCGGAAGGACGGAGAATCTCTGGAGGGGAATCTGTCTGCCAGTATTATTTATGATGAAAAAGGCAGGGAACTGGCATGGATTGCCATTTTTGTGGACCTCAAAGAACGGCTAAAAACAGAACGGGAGTTGTCCGAGGCCCGTCAGCATTTGCTTCAGTCCGAGAAACTCGCTGCTATGGGACGGCTCACCTCCCAGGTTGCCCACGAACTGAATAATCCTCTGTTCGGCATCATGAATACCCTGGAATTGATGAAAACCGAAATCTCTCCCACAAATAAACGGCGCAAGCTTCTGGATATGTCCCTGTCCGAAACCATGCGGCTGGCGGATATGCTTAAAAAGATGCTTTCCTTTTCAAAACCGGATCAGGACATCCGGGTGGAACTGGATATTCATACGGTCTTGGATGAATTGCTTTTGCTCTATGAAAAACAGTTCAGAGAAAGCAGCATAAAGCTGCTCCTGAATCTCATGGAAACCCCGGCTAAAATCAAGGCATCTAAGGATCAGCTCCGCCAGGTCTTTATCAACCTTTTTTCCAATGCTATGTATGCCATGCCCGATGGCGGCGAGCTGAAAATCGGCACGGCCGTTACCTCGTCCACCTTGAAGATTTCAGTGGAAGATACCGGCACCGGTATCAAACCCGAACACATCGGCAAGGTGTTTGAATCGTTTTTTACCACCAAAACCGAAAGTGTTCAGGGGGTTGGCTTAGGATTGTCAGTCTGCTACGGGTTTATCCAGGAGCATGGGGGGGACATCAAGGTGTCTTCGAGGTTGGGTGAGTGGACTAAGTTTGAGATATCACTTCCGCTGCTTTGAAGCAGCGAGAGAAGCGGGGAAAGCGAGGAAAGCGAGGAAAGCTGGAAAAGCGAGAAAAGTTAAGGAAGAATTACATCATTATATGTATGAACAGTGTCTTGATCTGACCTTTGTCTGTAGGATTTATCACAGGCTGGCTTACCAATCTGCTGACTCATAGATAGGATAATACTTGAGTCATCGAATCAACAGATTCTATTATCATTACTTTTTAACGATTGAGTTGAAGGGCCGCGCCAGAGCCTTTAAAAAAAGCGACTGAGCGTCTCGCGGTCCCGTCGAGCGATGAGTTATGGCTCATTTCTATGATATAGTTGAAAATTTAGATACCAATTAGCTTGCTAATATATATTCCTATTTGCTTTTGGCCAACAAATGATAAAAAAACAAAAAAGATTATCCCCACACCATACATTCCAACAATAAACCAAAATCCTGTAGGATCTTTTTTTTTGTCATATAAAATACTTCCATCTCTTAATTTTATGTGGCCTCTTTTTATCAATAAGATAATATAGCCGGCTAAAAATATTGATATTACGAATGTGAAATACTCCAAATTAACACCTTTTGAAAACTATAGAGCTATAACGATTAAGCCAACCTTCCGACCAATGCTATTTGAGGCTTGTACAGCCTTTATAGGGAATCCGCATTGGCTTTCCGGTCAGGTTCCGCGCCTGATTATGTGAAATTATATTTTTTCCATATAGATTGTTTTCAGTTTAACACACAATGTGATTAATGGATCTGGATATCCAGATCAAAATATCATCTTTTTATTTTCCGAGTAAATCGACTCTAATGGTCAACTGATTTTGAGAATATCAATACCCTGCTCCAAATTGCAACTGTTAAGATTCTGTACAAATAAGTTTACCATTCGAGAGTTACGAATAACTTGCATCATTGATAAAATTTGACTGTAGAATTTGTCGGTATTAATTGTTGACAGTCACTGGCAGATGTAGCCGTATATTATAATAAATGTTGCGCGTAGCGCATCCTCAAGCTTTTCTTGCTGCTCTCGCTTTTCCAGCTCTTCTCGCTTGCTAAACCATCCTCGCCAAATTAAACCCGCCCCAGACGCCCAAAAGTCCCAATGTCAGTTGCAACACCACATTCAGCGCCGCCATCCCCACCTGGCCGTTGCGGATGAAGAAAAAAAGTTCGTATCCAAAGGTGGAGAAGGTGGTGAAACCGCCGAGAAAGCCTATAAAGATCAGGGCGCGTAGTTCCGGGCTGAATATGTCTTTTGTCTCTGCAATTCCGCCGAGAAATCCAATGGCAAGGCAGCCGGATATATTTACAATAAAGGTGCCTAAGGGGAGCCAGGCATTTTTGACCATGATCAGGGAGGCTTCGTAGATCATGTATCGGCAGATGGCTCCCATCCCGCCCCCAAGACCCACCATCAGTATTTTTATCATTGGCTTTCCAAACTTTGTTATTTCATCAATCGTTGCTCCGGCACCGGATACGTGCTCCGGTCTCTACATAATAAAAAATTTAAGAGAATACCAGAAAGTTTTGTATTTTGGGGATAATTGGCAAGGGAATTGATTTTATTGTAAATTTTTTTTTAAGTTTTGCTTATCTCCTGTATCGCAGGTCTCACGGGGTGGTAGACATTTTTATTGATAAGTGATATAGTTATTATAGTTATTATAATAATTATAATCGCTTGACAAACTGAATTCTTTATAATAACTATAAAATCTATAATCCCATATATGCAAAAAAAGGAGGCATTATGGAAGACACGTTGACTGTATTTACGGCAAGCAAGTATTGCAATGTCTCGTCTAAAACCATCATCAACTGGGTGGAGGCCGGTCATATCAAGGCCTATAAAACGGTGGGAGGCCATCGTCGCATCCAGAAAGATGACCTAGAGAGCTTTATGCGTAAACAGGGAATTCCCATTCCTGACGAAAAAGACGACAGCGGGAGGAAAAAAATTCTGGTGGTGGATGATGATATGATCATTGTGGAATCCATTGTCCAGGCCCTGGAAGAAGACGAGTTTAACTATGAGGTGATTTCCGCATCTGACGGGTTTGAGGCCGGGCTTCAGGTCAGTCATTTCCATCCGGACCTGGTAATTCTGGATATCATGATGCCGGATATCAAGGGATATGAGGTCTGTAAAAAGATCAAAAGCAAAGCAAAAACCAAAGAGGCAAAGATCATTGTGTTGTCAGCCTATCTCGATGATGAGAAATTTGCCCAGATGAAGGAAAATGGTGCAGATGTCTGCTTTTCTAAACCCCTACCGCTTCCCCAGCTCAAAGATGAAGTGGCTAAATTGCTTGGATTAAAATAATAAGGAGGCAGATCATGAATTTAAAGGAATCTTTGGAAAAAAAGAGATTTGTGGTTACCTCTGAGATTCAGGCCCCTCTCGGTGATGAAGAACCCCAGGCCCTTATTGAGAGCCTGAGTAAAGTCAGAGGACGAGTAGACGGGGTCTCTATCCAGGAAACCGAACTTGAAGGTGTGGTCGGCGACAGCATAAAAACCTGTGAGCTGCTCAAGGAAAATAGATTTAATGCCATTTATCAGACCACTACCCGGGATAAAAACCGGTATCAGCTTCAGAAAGATCTGACCCAGGCCCATGAGACGGGTGTGGACAATCTTCTGGTCTTTACCGAAGATTATCGGATCTCAGGAGGTACGCTTCAGGAAGACATGTTCTTTCATGTGGACTCGGGTAAACTGGGGTCGGTTTTGGATCATCTGAAGCAAGGGGTGACCATCGAAGGCAACGATCTTGACACCAAAATGGATTTCATGGTGGGGTCCGGCGTTGAAACCCCCTGGGGCAGGAACATGCCCAAGAAGGGGATGGAGGAGATGGAGGATATGATCAATGTGGGAACCGGTTATTTTCTGACCACCCCCATATTTGATGTGGATCAATTTGAAAAATTCA
>PIVQ01001104.1 GCA_003354055.1 Desulfobacteraceae bacterium
GAATCGCTGAGGCTTGAAAGCTCTGATATGGCCTCACCAATAGATAATGGCTCTCTTTGGTTTACGGCTGCGCGCGAACTCGTATATTCCGTATCAACACTGATATGCTTTTTATAGGTTTCTTTTGTTCGAATATGGTCAATCATAGAGTTTCTTGCAATTGTAAAGATCCACGGGAGAAACGGGATGTCTTCTTTATAGCTAAATCGGCCCGCATGAAGTTTGACAAATACGGATTGAAAAACATCTTCTGCTTCATTCCGATCTTTTAATTTTGCAATGAGATAGCCCATCAATCTTCCTTTATGCCTTTTGTAGAGTATTTGAAAGGCACTTAGATCACCTTCCCTATAGGCAACCATCAACTCTTCATCTGTCATTGATAATATATTCCTTTCTTATTAACCGGAACGTATCAACTCTATATTATGTGACAATTCTCTAATGGATTTTTAGATGCCACAGGAGAAATAAAATATTTTTCTTCACTTTGTCACAAAAACAATACCTTTCACGTCCTACAAAGTAAATAAGCATAAAACAGCCAAAAAGTCGGCCAGGAATTAGAAGGAGGCTATTAAACAAAAATAACACTGTCACATCCACAAGGTAAATAAATACAAAACAGGCAAACTAATCGATTGAAAAGAGGAAACAAACATGATTGAGACTAAAGTGATGAAACAGAAATTGAGCAAAGGTTTATTGATTCTGGCAGTATTCGCACTCACAATTTTCGCAACCGGTCAATCCGCCTATGCGCATTGTGACACACTTGACGGTCCAGTGGTAAAGGATGCAAGAGTGGCCCTTGATAATGGGGATATCACTCCTTTGTTTAAATGGCTGAGGACATCTGATGAAAAAATAATCCAGGATGCTTTTGAAAAGACTCTTGCCGTTCGTGTCAAAGGCGGCAAGGCTAAAGAGCTGGCTGATATGTACTTCTTCGAAACCTTGGTCAGAATCCACAGGGAAGGAGAGGGCGCACCGTATACCGGCCTTAAACCCGGTATAGCAGTAGACCCGGCTGTGGCTCTGGCAGACAAGGCATTGGAGGACGGCTCAATTGATAAACTGGTCAATGTTTTGACCAATGCCATGGCAAACGGTATCCGCGAACGCTTTAAACATGCAAACAAAACCCAAAAGCATGCTGCCGAAAGCGTTGAAACCGGCCGTGAATTTGTTGAGGCCTATGTTGTTTTTACTCATTATGTGGAAGGGTTACATAACGATATTAAAGGGAAAAACAGTCACCATGGTGAAGGGCATAGCGACTAAATAAAAATTCGGGGTACTTAAGATTATTTTCTTGGCAGGCTTGGTCAGTATCTGATCATAACATGCAACATAAAAAGCGCCCAACCCTTTTGATTGGGTTGGGCGTATTCTTTAGACCTACCCCGCCAGCAAACTATTGTGATTTGGATAAAATTGATCAATCACCTATTATGGAGGAATCAAAACACTACCGTTTTACAGGGCTATACGAACGCGAAGCCCGAATACCAACAAGTTGTCATCTTCTTGGTTTTGCCCCGTTGATGCTTTAAAAATTTTTTAATCGCTGTAGTAATGTAAAAAGCTGATATTCGGATGAATCCATAAAGATCCGTTTTAGTCCGTTCCTCTCCTTCCAGTTGATACTGTAATAACCCGCCGGAGCAGTAACCGCCGGAGCAGTAACCTCCGGGCCAGTACCCGGCAGGGGGAGGGGCAGGGGCGTCGGCTAAATCTTCTCCGGTCGTCCTGACCGGAAAAGAAGCGGAAATGACCGCATCTATCTGTCCTGACGCTGCGATCATTTACGTGTGACCTTCAGGTTACGCCGCCTCAACCCCCACCCCACCCCCTGCCTGATCCTCCGGGTGGAATAAATTATATCCGATCATCCGATTTGTTCAGACGTTTTCAACAGGGCAATAACATTGGCAGATTAGC
>PIVQ01000314.1 GCA_003354055.1 Desulfobacteraceae bacterium
ACACACGAAGAGATCCAGGAACAATGGTATAACGATAATTACTGGACGTCCATAATAGATAAAGCTGATGAGATTGATGCCTTGATTGAAGACTTTAATAAAAAGACAGGGCTTCTTGAGAAACTTTAGATACAATAGGCTACAATAGGGATGAGCCATGAAAAAATTAGCCGTAATTGCCATTGGTGGAAATTCATTGATACGGGACAAACACCACTTAAAGGTTGAAGATCAGTATCGTGAAATAACAAAAACCGTTAAACATATTGTTGAGATTATTGAGGCGGGATTTGAAGTGGTCATCACCCATGGCAATGGCCCCCAGGTGGGATTTGTCCTGAGACGATCCGAAATCGCCTATCAACATGAGGGGCTTCATTTTGTGCCGCTGCAAAGCTGTGTGGCAAACACCCAGGGAGCCATCGGCTATCAGATCCAGCAGGCACTCGGCAATGAATTGAAAAACCGCAATATCTCAAAAAAGGCGGTTACGATTGTTACCCAGGTAAAAGTGTCCAAAACTGATCCGGGATTTGGTCATCCCACCAAACCCATCGGCACCTTTTATGATGACAAAAAAGCCGAAACAATTAAAAAAGATCACCCGGACTGGGAAATGGTATCGGATGCAGGCCGGGGGTATAGACGGGTTGTCGCATCACCCAAACCTCTTGAAATTGTTGAAATGGATATGATCCGGCATCTTGTTGAAAATGATTTTAGCGTAATTGCAGCCGGTGGTGGCGGTATTCCCGTTGTGGAAAATCAGGACGGGAGCCTTGAAGGTGTCAGTGCCGTGGTGGATAAAGACTTTGCCTCGGCATTGCTGGCCATAAATCTGAAAGCAGATCTATTGGTCATCTCCACAGGGGTTGACCGGGTATGCCTTAATTTTGGCAAGGAAAACGAAAAAGCATTATCCAATATTACGGTAACTGAGGCAAAATTATATTTAAATGAGGGCCATTTTGAGGCTGGAAGCATGCTTCCTAAAATGCAGGCAATCTTGTGGTTCCTGGAAAATGGCGGGCAAAAAGCCATTGTTACAAGGCCGGATAACCTGAAAAGCGCCATTATTGGGAAGTGCGGAACCCATATTACTAAATAGAACTTAAACTCTGGGGAAACCAGGCGAGAATGACAGCACCAGATTCCAAAAAAGTATTGATAAAAAACGGTACCATTGTGACACCGGATGAAATCATAACCGGGGATCTTCTGGTGATTGGCGAAACCATTGCCAAAATCGGCGGGACAATCTTTGAGCCCGACGCTCAAAACATAGAAGCCCGGGGAAAATATGTACTTCCCGGCGGCATTGACGTGCATACCCATTTTAATCTTGATATCGGCATTGCCGTTGCCCAGGATGATTTTTACACCGGAACCGTGGCTGCGGCCATGGGGGGAACGACCACCGTCATTGACCACCCGGGCTTCGGTCCTGAAGGCTGTTCAATATTCCATCAGATCAAAAAGTACCATGGATATGCAAAAGACAACGCAGTTATTGATTATTCATTTCATGGCGTTCTCCAGCATATAGATGATCAAGTGCTGGAAGAAATCCCCCGACTCGCCGACCAGGGCATCACCAGCATGAAGGTCTATATGACCTATGATTACATGTTCACCGATGAGATGCTGCTCAAAATTTTTAAGGCGGCAAAAAAAAGCCACATGCTGATTGCGGTGCATGCAGAAGATGACGCCCTGATCCGGGATCTTAGAAAAAAGTATATATCCCAGGGGAAAAAAGAGGCGGTTTACCATGCCGCAAGCCGCCCTGCAATTGCCGAGGCCGCTGCCGTAAAAAAAGTTATTGATCTTGCCCGCAAAGCCGGCAATGTACCGGTTTATATTGTCCATCTTTCCACAAAACAGGGACTTTCAATTATAAAACAAGCCCAAGAATCCGGGCAAAATATTATTGCGGAAACCTGTCCTCAATACCTTTTACTTGATGAGACTCTATACTCCCTTCCAAATGATGAAGGTCTCAAGTATGTGATGAGTCCCCCCTTGCGGCAAAAAGAGGACCAGGCGGCGTTATGGGAAGGACTTGCCGGTCAGGTCATCGATGTCGTCGCCACGGATCATTGCCCCTTTGACTTTAAATTGAAAAAACAATTGGCATCAGACGACTTTTCAAAATGCCCGGGCGGTGTTGCCGGGGTTGAAGCCAGAATCCCGCTGCTTTATTCCGAAGGGGTTAGACAAAATAAACTTAGCCTTCAAAAGTTTGTAAAAGTGACCGCCGAGAATCCGGCAAAAATTATGGGACTTTATCCGAAAAAAGGGGTGATTGCCATAGGATCGGATGCTGATATCATTATTCTGGATCCTGAAAAAAACATCACAATTTCAAAAGAAACACTCCATGAAAACGTTGATTATTCGCCCTATGAAGGATTTGATGTTTTTGGCTGGCCCTGCATGACCATGGTGCGGGGAGAGATTAAAGTCCTGGATGGCGTCTTTATTGGAAAAAAAGGATCGGGGAAATTTATTAAACGGAAAAAATTACAGGCAAACCGGATCAACGGATAGAAGGTAATTGCATATGGAAGAAAATATTCTGCTAAAAAACTGTTTCTATATCTGGCCGGGGCCTGATGATCCTCCTTATGAGCAAACGGATATTTTAATCAAAGGGAACAGGATCGAACAGATCGGGAAAAACCTTGGAGATCCGTCGGCCCTCCCACCGGCCCTCCCGCCTGACACCCAGCCTGGCAAAACCAGCGATAAGACGATGCCGGGCACCCGGGTTATAGACTGTTCCGATCATGTGGTGATGCCGGGCCTTGTTAATACCCATCATCACTTTTATCAGACGTTAACCCGGAATATCCCGGCAGTTCAGAATGCCAAACTTTTTGACTGGCTTGTCTATCTGTATGAAATCTGGAAGTATATTGATGAAGAAGCCATTTTTTATTCATCACTTCTTGCCATGGGAGAATTACTTAAAACAGGGTGTACGCTTTCAACAGATCACCATTACCTCTATCCCAGGCAAATCGACTGCGACATCATGGCGACCCAGTTCAAAGCCGCCGAAACTTTAGGCATGCGGTTTTCACCCACACGGGGTTCCATGTCACTGAGCAAAAAGGACGGCGGACTTCCCCCGGATTCAGTCGTTCAAACCCACGAGGAAATTTTAAGGGATAGCGAACGAGTGATCCAAAAGTTCCATAGTGATGCAGAACTGTCCATGAAAAAAATTATCCTGGCGCCGTGCAGCCCGTTTTCCGTTACAAAAGAACTTATGAAAGAAACCGTTGCTCTTGCCAGACGCCATGGGGTTAGACTTCATACACATCTTGCTGAAACTTCCGATGAAAATGAGTATTGCCTTAACACTTACCGAAAAAGGCCCCTTGAATTAATGGCGGATTGCAATTTTATCGGGGATGATGTGTCTTATGCCCACGGCATTTTTTTTAATGATGAGGAACTAAAACTAATACAAGCGACAGGAACTCATATTGCCCATTGCCCCACCTCAAACATGAGGCTTGGTTCCGGGATTTGTAGAGCGGTTGAGATGCGTGATAAAGGAATCAATGTGGGATTAGGAGTTGACGGATCTGCATCAAACGATTCATCGGATATGCTGGGAGAAGTCAGAAACACACTGTTGCTCCAGCGCGTTAAGTACGGGGCATCGTCAATCAATGTAACCGATGTGCTGAAAATGGGGACTCGAAACGGTGCCAGATTGTTGAATTTTGATAAGGTGGGTGAAATAAAACCGGGATATGCAGCAGACCTTGCAATTTTCAATGTCAAGCGCATGGAATATGCAGGTGCTTTATCCGATCCTGTTGCCGCATTGGTTTTCTCAGGGTTCAATCATGCCACGGACTATACCATTGTTAACGGGAGAGTTGTCGTTGATCATGGCAAGCTGACCTACTTTGATGAAAATAAAATTTTTGACAAGGCTGATGCATTGTCAAAAAAGATAATAAGGAGACATTCTGGCCATGGCAGTCGGTAAATCAGTAAACCGGATTGATGCAATCGCCAAAGTCACGGGACGGGCAGAGTATACAGAGGATATTTACAGACCTGATATGCTTGTTGCCAAATACTTTAGAAGCAGTATTGCCCATGGCAGGGTGCAAGAGATTCATGTGGAAAATGCGCGTAATCTAAACGGTGTAGAAGCTGTTTTCACATACGAAGATGTCCCTGAAAATAAGTTTGCCACAGCAGGTCATCCCTTTTCCCTGGACCCCGGACATGAAGATGTGAAGGACCGACTGATTCTGACACGGGATATCCGTTTCATGGGAGATGAAATCGCCATTGTGGTGGCCCATGATGAAATTATCGCCAATCATGCCCTAAAGCTTATTGAGGTCACCTATGAGGAATATAAGCCTCTTATCCATCCTACGGATATCTTAAAAAAAGATGCCCGGCAAATTCATGTAGGGTCTTCAAATGTGGTGGGAGAACACGAATATTCCATAGGCTCCGATGTGGATATTGCCATGGAAGAGGCGGATGATGTGATTGAAGGCGAATTTAAGACCGCCATGGTTCAGCATTGCCACATTGAAAACCATATTTCCCACGCCTACATGGATGATCTTGACAGAATTGTTATTGTTTCCTCCACCCAGATTCCCCACATTGCCAGAAGAATTGTGGGGGAAGCTCTGAATATGCCGTTAAGCAAAATTCGTGTGATCAAACCGTTTTTAGGGGGGGGATTCGGCAACAAGCAGGACGTTGTTCTTGAACCCATGGTTGCCTTTTTAACCCGTAAACTGGATGGCCGTGCAGTTCAGATAAATATGTCCCGTGAAGAAGGTATGACCGGTACAAGGAACCGTCATCCCTTTTACATTAAAACCCAAACAGGGGTTAAAAAAGACGGAACCATCGTGGCTAGAAAGATGGATGCGATCTCCATCACCGGCGGATATGCTTCCCACGGTCATGCCATTGCCGCAGCCGGCGGCAGCAAGCAAAGTTCTTTATACCCACGTGTACCGGCACAGTTTCATGCCAGAACCCTGTATGCTAACACTCCGGTAGCCGGGGCCATGAGAGCCTATGGATCTCCCCAGATCCTTTTTGCCCTTGAATGTGCAACGGAAGATGCAGCCAGGAAAATCAATATGGACCCGGTTGACTTCAGGCTTAAAAACATCGCCCGGGAAGGTGATACAAACCTTCTATCCAACAATAAAATTCTTTCCTGCGGATTAGCCGAGTGCCTGATCAAAGGAAGAGAATTCATAGACTGGGATAAGAAAAAGAAAGCCTATGAAAAGTATAAAACAGGACCGATTCGAAGGGGACTTGGGGTGGCCTGTTTAAGCTATGCTTCAGGAACCTATCCTGTCTGTGTTGAAATTGCCGGGACCAGAATTGCGCTGAACCAGGACGGCACGGTCCATGTAATGGTTGGGGCCACTGAAATCGGTCAGGGATCAGATACGGTTGTGGCGCAAATGGCGGCCGAAACATTAGGCCTTCCCTATGAACATGTGATGGTGGTTCAGGCCCAGGACACGGATGTATCTCCTTTTGACACCGGCGCTTATGCATCACGTCAGGCCTATGTCATCAGCAATGCCGTTTTCATGACAGCGACTAAATTAAAGAAAAAAATACTGGATCATGCCGGGCTGATGCTTGGCAAACAGGCCTGTGATCTCGACATTGTCAGCGGCAATATTGTCGATAGCAAAACAAATGAGAGTGTCATGGATATGAAAACTCTTGCCCTTGACTGTTTTTATCATAAAGAGCGCGGCGGGCAGCTCACGGCAGAAGTCTCTCACAAAACAACAACCAATGCCCCTGTTTTCGGTTGTACTTTTGTGGATATTGAGGTGGATATTCCACTGTGTAAAATCAAAATCAATAAGATCATCAACGTTCATGATGCAGGTGTGATCCTGAATCCTGTTCAGGCGGCAGGACAGGTCCATGGCGGGGTTTTTATGGGAATTGGCGCAGCCCTGTCTGAAGAACTCATGGTTGATCCTTCTACCGGATATGTTTACAATAATAATCTTTTGGATTATAAGTTTCCCACATTCACGGACCTTCCCCAAATCCACCATGATTTTGTGGAAACATTTGAACCCACCTCCGGGTATGGGAATAAGTCCCTTGGAGAGCCGCCGGTTATATCGCCGCCGCCGGCCATAAGGAATGCCATATTAGATGCAACCGGCGTTAGTATCAACTCCTTACCCATGTCACCCCATCAATTGTTTACCTCCTTTAAAAAGGCTAAGCTTATTGATTCAAAAGGAAACGCAAATGTTTGATTTGAAAACGCATATCAAAGCCGATTCCGTTGATGAGGCAATTGCGCTTCTCATGGAGAATCCAAATGCCAGGCTTGTCGCCGGTGGTACAGACGTATTGATCAAACTTCGAGAAGGAAAGAAGGAATTTTCAGAACTCGTTGATATCCATGGTCTGAAAGAACTTAATTTCATTCGTAAAGATGACAAAAAAAATATCCTGATCGGTTCGGGTGCCGTGTTTACGGATATTATTCGCTCCCTTGTCATTATAAACCATATCCCCATGCTGTGCGAAGCCGCCCAAAGTGTCGGGGGACCGCAGATCAGGAATATTGCCACCATCGGCGGGAATATCTGTAATGGGGTCACCAGTGCGGACTCTGCTTCCAGCCTTTTTGCACTGAATGCTTCGGTTTTGATCAAAGGGGAGAACGGAACCCGGCAAATTCCCATTTCGAAATTTTACCAGGGGCCAGGTAAAGTGGATCTGAAAAGGGGTGAGGTTTTGATCGCAATAAAGATCACGCCTGAAAATTATGAAGAAAGTTTTGGACATTACTATAAATATGCGATGCGAAATGCCATGGATATTGCCACCATCGGATGTGCCGTCAGTCTGAAAACCCACAATCATAAACTTACGGATTACAGAATCGCCTACGGAGTTGCAGGACCGGTTCCTATTCGTTGTCCCAACACAGAAAGCGCTGTGATAAACAAGACCATATCAAAGACGCTTTTAAATGAAATATCACAAACCATTGAAAGCGATGTAAGCCCGAGAACTTCCTGGCGGGCCTCAAGGGATTTTCGAATGAATATTATTAAAGAGCTTTCAAAACGAACGACAAAAGAGGCCTTGAAAAGAGCCGGGGAGAAAGTATAGATGAAACAAGATGGATTCAGGGAGATTACGTTCTCCATAAATGGAAGTCAAAGAACACTCTATATTGATATACGCAAATCTTTGGCTGAAGTGTTAAGGGAAGATTTGGCGCTCACCGGTGTAAAGATCGGATGTGGTGTGGGTGAATGCGGCGCATGCTCTGTACTGGTGGATGACGTCCTGGTGGATTCGTGCATCTACCTTGCCGTCTGGGCGGACAAAACAACTATCCGGACGATTGAAGGCGAGGCAAAGAAAGGAAAGTTGTCAAAGGTACAAAAGGCTTATGTGGATGAGGGAGCGATACAGTGCGGATTCTGCACCCCCGGTTTTGTTATGGCAACCACCTCTTTTACCGAAGAATGTAAAGGAAAAGATATTACCGAAGATGAGATCCGAAAAGCACATGCCGGTAATTTGTGCCGATGCACGGGGTATCAGAACATACTAAAGGCAGTTGAAAAAAGTATCGAGCCCTGATACGGTCCGGCTCGATCAAGAAAACAACAAGTTACGGGAAAAAAAAGCGTTATGACAACTGAAAAAGAGCAGGTTTTCGAGACATTGAAACAATTGGCAAATCTGATGACCCAAATGTTTGGTGACAATTGTGAAGTGGCGATTCATGATTTAACCACCCAGCATATGCAACTGATTCACATTACGGGCAATGTTACACGAAGAAATCCTGGTGCACCGGTCACAGATGCTGTGGCCAAGCA
>PIVQ01001105.1 GCA_003354055.1 Desulfobacteraceae bacterium
TTTTAGGGCCTTTGCTTATTGTCATGGTATTGTACGCCAAAGGCGGGATCGTCAGTCTTTTTCCCAGGGAGGATTCCCATGACTGAGGCCCTGCTTGCGGTAAAAAAACTTTCCAAGTCGTTTGGTGCTCTCAGGGCAACGGATGATGTTACGTTTCAAGTATTTCCCGGGGAGATCCATGCTCTGATCGGTCCCAACGGGGCCGGTAAAACAACCCTGGTCAATCAGATTGCAGGGGAACTCCAACCGGATTCCGGGTCCATTTCCTTTGACAACAAGAATGTCACGGACACACCTGTGCATGAACGGGCCCTGGCCGGTATTTCAAGAACCTTTCAGATCACCTCTGTGTTCAATAACCTTACTGTGAGGCAGAATATGAACCTGGCGGTCCAGGCCACTCTGGGGCACAGTTTCCGTTTCTGGCGGCCGGCCGGATCCTTACCCGGTCTTGAGGATGCCGTGAACAGCTTTCTGGCCATGACCGGATTAGACCATCGCGCCGGAATTGCGGCAGATGCCCTTTCTCACGGAGAAAAGCGTCAGCTTGCCATTGCCATGGCCCTGGCGGCACGGCCCAAACTGCTTCTCATGGATGAACCTGCCGCAGGCATGGGACGGCATGAGTCCGATAAAATCATCACCCTGCTCGGGGACATCAAGGCAGACCACGGGATTTTGCTGGTGGAGCACGACATGGACCTGGTATTTGCCGTAGCAGACCGGATTTCCGTCCTGGTCTACGGAAAAATAATCGCCACAGGGTCTCCCGAGGAGATCCGGAACAACCCGGCCGTGAATGAGGCTTACCTGGGAGACACCCATGCTTGAACTTAAAGGGGTCAATACCTGTTATGGCACAAGTCAGGCCCTGTTTGACGTGGACATGGAAATTCTTCCCGGTGAAATGGTGGCGCTCATGGGGAGAAACGGTATGGGGAAGACGACCACTATTCGGTCGTTCATGGGATTGACACCGATCAGTTCCGGTGAGATTCTTTTTAAAAAAAAGGAAATAAGCCACTTACCCTCATTTGCCATTGCCCGTATGGGTATCGGCCTGGTTCCGGAGGGGCGGCAGATTTTTTCAAGGCTTACAGTGGAAGAGAATCTTGTGGCAACGGCAAGGCCTATGAAAAAATCAAAGGGGTGGACCCTGAATCGTATTTACGCGCTTTTTCCGATATTAGAAGAGCGGCAAAGGAACCTTGGATGTCAGATTTCCGGAGGTGAGCAGCAGATGCTGGCCATGGCAAGGGCTCTGATGACCAATCCAGACCTGCTCGTTCTGGATGAAGCCACAGAAGGACTGGCCCCATTGATTCGGGATCGGATCTGGGAGTGCCTTGCCACCATCAGGGAATCCGGAATGTCCATTCTGGTGGTGGATAAAAACATCACACGGGTATCTAAGGTTTGCGACAAATTGTACAT
Source organism: Desulfobacteraceae bacterium (assembly GCA_003354055.1). The sequence goes on from PIVQ01001105.1 coordinate 1,435, forward strand.
TCTGGAAAAGGGATGTGTAAAATGGAAAGGCCATCCTGGATCCATGGATCCGGACAGCCCTGTGATCAAGTCCTGTTTAGGTATCTAAAGCCTTGCCTGCGTGACTTAAAGTAGAGAAAAATCCCGCTGGTCGTTAAACTTGGGCGAAGATTCAGGGGCACACACCTTGATCAGCCCGGGCATTACCGTGTTTCTGCCGTTGAGTTTTGCCTTGTACAGCATGTTGTCTGCATCTTCGATCAGCCGGGAAATATCTGTGTTAGGCTCAAGTTCAGACACACCGAAGCTGGCTGTGACCCGGATGGCGGTATCATTATAAGGAATCCTTAAGGCTGCGAGTTTACATCTGAGGCGGTCTGCCAATTCCATGGCTTTGATCTTGTCTGTTTCCGGAAGGATGGCAATAAATTCCTCCCCGCCGTATCTGGCCAGGACATCCCCCCGGCGCATATTCTCTTTAATTAAATGAGCCACTTCTTTTAATACCTCATCACCGCCCAGGTGGCC
>PIVQ01000315.1 GCA_003354055.1 Desulfobacteraceae bacterium
ACCCATGTAGACATCATAGCGGATATCCAGCCTGTAAAACTGGACATCGACCGTTCCATTGCCTGCGGGCTGATCCTGAATGAGTTAATGAGCAATGCATTGAAATACGCATTCAAAACAACGAAAAGAGGCCGGATCCACATCATGTTTAAAGCCCGGCAAAACGGTACGGCTCAATTTATCGTATCGGATAACGGATGTGGGATGCCTGTTGAAACAAAACCTTCGGATTCTCTGGGGCTATACCTTGTGAAGATACTGGCACAAGATCAACTGGAGGGAGAATTTACCGTTTCCCAAGAACAAAAACAGGAAAAGGAACTTAGCTTTATCATTCAATTTCCTTTAATCGATGAGGATTAAGCCTATGGATCAGGCTAGAATATGTATTGTCGAAGACAACAGGATTGTGGCCGAAGATATCAAGCAGACATTGATAGATATCGGATACCAGGTGACAGGGGTTGCCACCAACAGCAAAAAAGCCCTGGCTATCATAGAAGCGCATAAGACAGATCTTGCCCTGATGGATATCAACCTTGGAAAGGGGATGGACGGTATTGAACTGGCAGGGGTATTCAGGGAAAAATATAAGATTCCTGTTGTCTATCTCACGGCCCATGCAGATAAAGCCACTCTGGACAGGGCAAAATTAACCCAGCCATTCGGCTACCTGATCAAACCTTTTGGCCGGCAGGAAATCCAGTCCACCCTTGAGATGGCCCTGTATAAATGCCAGGTAGATCGAAAAATACAAAAAAGCGAGCAGTGGCTGGCAACGACACTCAAATGCATCGGAGACGGCGTTATTGCCACGGATGCACAAGGCAAAATCAGATATTTGAATCCTGTGGCTGAAACCCTGACCGGATGGACATCGAATCAGGCACTTGGTCACGTCCTTGACGAAATCTTTCATATCATCAATGAAACCACTGGGAAACACTGTGAAAACCCGGTTGAAACCGTATTGAGCACCGGAAAACGGCTTGAACCGGCCAATGACACCCTGCTCATCAGCCGGCAGGGCAAAAAGATCCCCATCAAAAACAGCGGTTCCCCCATTGTCCTGGAAAACGGTGAGACCATCGGCGTTGTATTGGTGTTTCAGGACATAACCCATAGAAAACAGGCCCAAATCCAAATCAATCTTTTGAAAAAAGCCATAGACGATCTGGCGGAAAGCATCATTATCACAGATGCAGACACCCGGATACAATATGTAAACCGGGCATTTGAAAAAACAACCGGATATTTGGGCCCGGATGTTATTGGAAAAACCACAAAGATGCTTCAAAGCGGTGTGCATCCGGAGGAGTTTTACAGGGATATCTGGGAAACCTTAGCCAGGAAAGAACCCTGGTTCGGAGTGTTTACCAACCGCAAAAAAAACGGCAGCCTGTTTCAGGAAAAGGCCACCATCTCTCCGGTGCTGGATGAAGATAATAACATTACCCATTTTATTACTGTAAAAAGGGATATAACAGAAGATCTGATCCAGGAAAAACGAATCCAGCAAAGCCAGAAAATGGAGTCCATAGGCACGCTTGCCGGCGGCATTGCCCACGATTTCAACAATATTTTATCCCCCATCTTAGGATTTGCCCAACTCTCCTTACTAAGTGTGGAAAAGGAATCTATTCTGTCAGACAATCTGGAAGAAATCGAGAAAGCAGCCATGAGAGCCAAAGACCTGGTCCGTCAGATTCTTACATTTGCCCGCCATTCAGATCAAAGCGTGGCACCCATAAGAATATATCCTATTGTTAATGAGGCATTAAAGTTTATCCGTTCTTCCATTCCAACCACCATTGAAATAAACACCCGGATTGAGCGAACCGGCTATGTACTTGCCGACCCCACAAAAATTCATCAGATTGTTATGAACCTGTGTACAAATGCCTACCATGCCATTGATAAAGATACAGGAAAAATCTCGGTCACTCTGGAGGAAACAGTTCTGGACCAGGCCGTTACAACAGCCCATTGGACCCTGAATCCCGGGTCTTATGTAATGCTAAAAGTCTCAGACACCGGAACCGGTATACCTGAAAAAGATATGGACACCATATTTGAACCCTATTTTACCACCAAGGAAACAGGGGAAGGTACAGGACTTGGTCTGGCAGTCTGCCAGGGTGCTGCCACGAGCATGAACGGCGGCATACGGGTGGACAGTGAACTGGGAAGAGGAACGATCTTTACCCTCTATGTTCCGGTGTCACGCCACAAGGGCCGGGATGTTTCACAGAAAAAGGAAAAACTGCCCACCGGCAACGAACACATTCTTTTTGTTGATGATGAAATCTCGGTAACAAAATTGAATAAACGCCTCCTGGAGTCCCTGGGTTACAAGGTTACCATAGAAAATGAGAGTCCAAAAGCATTGCTGCTGGTCCAGGCAGATCCGGATCAATTTGATCTGATGATCACGGACATGACCATGCCTGCCATGACCGGGTATCAACTGGCTGAAGAAATTAAAGTTTTCCGGCCGGATCTTCCCATTATCCTCTGCAGCGGATTTAATAAAAAAATTACAGACCAGACCATTGCCGAAACAGGTATCGATGCCTATTGCAAGAAGCCCATATCCACCGCCGAACTGGCCCGAATCATACGCCGCCTGCTCGATGACACGGATGCACATTCGGAACAGAGCAATGAAGACGGCTAAGGTAGAAATGGGGACAATAATCTTAAAAAAGTAGCCGGGTATGGAATGCATTCCATACCCGGCTACCAGGGATTAATACCGTCCCAGTATTCTTAAAATTTCTGACTTACTTTCAAGTTCTTCCATCATGGGGGCCAGGGCCTCGCTGAGGATATCAGCCTCAAGATCTGCATAAAACATGTATTCCCAGGGTTTTCCCAGGATGGGCCTGGATTCCAGTTTGACCAGATTGATCTGATACTGAGAGAAAACCTTCATCACTTCGAACAGGGCTCCGGGTTTATTCCCGGTTGAGAATATAATCGAGGTTTTGACAACTTTTCTATTGCCCTTGTACTCTTTGGCAATGACGGCAAACCGGGTATAGTTTCTGGGGTTGTCTTCAATAGATTCGGCCGCAACCTGCATATCAAAAATATCTGCAGCCATGGAAGAACCGATGGCTGCGGCTGCGGTATCTTTGGATTCCTTTATATGGCGAACAGCGGAAGAGGTGGCCTTCACAGGCACGAGCTTAGCATCAGGATACTGCTCCAGGTAGTTGCGGCACTGGGACAAAGCCGGGGCCGGGGCCAGAATTTTTTTAATGGCCTTGGGGTCCGTACCCGGATGGGTAATCAGTGCATGCTTAATCCGGATGGCGACCTCACCGATGATTTTAAGATCATACTCCTGGAGCAGGTCAAAATTTTCATGGATGGAGCCGGACAGGGAGTTCTCCACCGGGATCACACCGTATTCCACTGACCCGTTTTCAACTGCATTAAAAATATCCCTGAAGCTTTTCATGGGCACGGAGGTGACATCATCCCCGAAATAAGAAAGGCTGGCCTTGTGACTGTACGCCCCGTTTTCACCTATGAAGGCTGCTGTCTTGTTGGCCCCCTCCGCCAGGTTGGCGATCACCTCTGATTTTTTCAAATAATCAAAATCCATCTGTTTGCCTACAACAGGGGCAATGACATAAAGATCCCGGGTTAAATCTCCGAACTGAACCGGATAAAGGCTCTGGGGGCCGTCGGACAATGCCTGGTCCGGATTGTTGTGTACCTCTATCATAAGGGCATCTGCTCCTGCTGCAACAGCTGCACGGGCCATGGGGGCCACTTTTTCCCGGATGCCTGTGGCATGGCTGGGATCAATGATAATAGGAAGATGGGTGAGTTGCTTCAGCACAGGTATGGCCGACAGATCCAGGGTGTTCCGGGTATAGGGTTCAAAGGTCCGGATGCCGCGTTCACAGAGAATCACGTTGGTGTTTCCCCCTGCGGCAATATATTCGGCGGACATGAGCCACTCCTGGATGGTGGAGGCAAGGCCCCGCTTGAGCACAACAGGCTTGCTCATCTTGCCCACGCATTTAAGCAGTTCAAAGTTCTGCATATTCCGTGCACCTATCTGAACCACATCCACATAACGCTCCATCAGCTCAGCCTGGGCCGGGGAGGTCATCTCGGTAACCACACCCAATCCGGTTTTTTCTCTGACTTCGGCCAGAATCTTAAGCCCCTCTTCTTCAAGTCCCTGGAAAGAGTATGGGGAAGATCTGGGTTTATAAGCCCCGCCTCTGAACAGAACAGCTCCGTATTTTTTGACTTCTTTGGCAATGGTCATGGCCTGATCCCGGCTTTCCACCGCACAGGGACCTGCCACCACAACGATCCTGTCCCCGCCAACCACAACATTGCCGATTTTGATCTGAGTATCTTCGGTTTTGAATTCCCGGCTCACCAGCTTATGCGACGTGGTGATGGCATGGGCATCCTCAACCCCGTCCAATTGTTTATACTCATCAGCACTCTTTTTTACCCTGGCACCGGTGATGCAGATAATGTTACGTCCGGCGTCGGTGATCTCCCGGGTGATACACCCGTCATCATCCAGGGCTGCTTTAAGTTTGTCTCTCTGACCTTTAGAAATGCTTGTTTCAAGAACAAGTTTCATTGTGCTGTCTCCTTTGATTTGGCATTTTGCCTGTGTTTATTTTAACTGATGCTTATTAAAAAAAATAAAAAGACCCCGAAGAATTCCCCGGGGCCACAGGCCAAAAAAGACAAAGGCCCCGGGTGGTCTTTCGTCCACCCGGGGCCTGTATAATTTACATATTATATAGCGCTACACCGGATGAACGCTCCTAAAAAAGAAGAAGCGTCCAAAACTAAAAAAGAAAAATTTACAAGTATCTGTTTTCAAAGCGGTGTATTTGCCTTTATAATTTATTTATATCTGGTCATGTATTAAAAATACGGCCCAACGTTAACGCCACGGCAATTCATTGTCAAGATAAAAAATTCACCAATCTGATCAGTCCACACCCTTTTCTTTAAAAAACGGGACATAGTCGGTGTCTGTTTTCATGATGTGATCCCGCAGCCAGTCCGTCAAGAACTCCATGAGTTCCATGGAAAGAGCTGCTTTTCCTTCCTCAAACTCCTGTTTAAACTCAACAACCTTGGCCACCAGATCCTTATGAATTTTTTTATGGGCATCCTGTTCCGGGTACCCATGTTCTTCAAACAGATCTTCCTCAAACTTGAAATGGTAAACCGTGTAGTCGGCAAGGCGTTCAAGGATCTGGCCGGCTTCCCGGGCCCCCATCCTCACTTTCATGGCCTTGTGCAGCTCATTGACCATGGCCACCAACTCCTTATGTTGGTCATCCACGGAAGTGATGCCGATTTTCAGCCGGTCGCCCCAGGGCATGAGATCCGATATATCCTCAAGATCCATGTCGATATCCCTGTCAGACTCGTCCACAGATACTTTAAAGACTCCGATCATATCACGAAGCTTTCCGGACAATGCCGACAACTCCTCGGCACTTTTCTTCATCGTATTGCTCCGGTTGGTCATCTCCACGGACACCTCATTTACCTTGGAGATATCCTCGGCAATCTCAGTGGAGACCTGGGAACTCTGGGCCACATTTTCATTGACCTCGCCGATACCTGTGGAGGCCTGCTCTATGTTCTCAGCCACCTCCGTGGCAGAGGCAGACTGTTCTTCAATGGCAGCGGCAATGGTGGAAACAATCTCCGTTACCTCGGAAATCACCTGGGTGATCTGTTCAACGTCCCGGACTGTATCATCTGTCGAGTCCTGGATCCCTTTAATTCTTTCTTTGATATCCAGAGTGGCTTCAGCCGTCTGGGAGGCCAGACCCTTGATCTCGCTTGCCACCACGGCAAATCCTTTACCGGCCTCACCTGCCCTGGCAGCTTCTATGGTGGCATTCAGGGCAAGAAGATTGGTCTGCGCGGCTATATCCGTGATCACCTCGGTCACCTGGGTGATATCCCGGGCAGAGGTTCCCAGAAGCTCAACCCGCTGGGAGGCACTTTCGACTTTGGCTGCTGCATTGTCAGACACACTCCTTGCCTTGTCACAATTTTGGGCCACTTCATTCAGGGTTTGCTTCATCTGACTTGCAGCATCAGCAACAGTACCCAGGTTGGTAGAGGCCTGCTCGCTGGCCGCAGCCACGGTATTCATACTGGCACTCATCTCTTCAGCTGCCGCTGCAACGGAGTTGGACCTGCTGGCAAGACCGCTTGAATCCTCAGCCATAAGTTCAGACACGGTCAGCAGTTCCCCTGATGATGCGGTCACGGTTTCCGAATTTGATCCGATATCCACAATGATATTGTTGAGCCTTGAGATAAAAGTATTAAACCAGTTGGCAAGTTCCCCGATCTCATCCTTGGTATTGATAACGATCCGCTGGGTCAGATCTCCATCCCCCTGTGATATGTCCTTTAAGGCTTCCACCACCTGTTTGATGGGCCGGATAATGACCCGGGCCAGAAACAGGGCAATTAAGATACCAAGGACAATGGCAATGAGGCTGACAATAGTAATCACGGCAGTGGACGAGGTGATCTGGCTCTCCATCTGAGCCGTCATCTCGTCTTTTCCGGCCAGGCAGGCGGATTCAATACCGGCAGCCGCTTTTTCCATGACCGTTTTTGTGGCCTGCTGGTTTTTCATGAGTTCGGCATAGGCCTTGAACGAGCGGATATAGTTATTTACGGCTTCCTGGATGCCGTTCAGGGGACTGGTTTTTTCCTCATCATCAATCTCAGCTTTGATATCGGAAATCGTGGTATCAATTTCACTGATGTTTTTAATGATCTGAGTAAAGGCGGCTTCATCTTCATTCCGGATGAAATCCTTTTCCAGAATCCGGGTATTCAACAGAATTTTTGCCACCTGGTCGGCTCCGGAGGAAAGGTCCATCATCTGACTTGAAAAGATCTGGACATCTTCAATATAGAATTCCAGCAGCTCCTGAACCTCCTGCTTAAATGTAATCGTGGCCATTCGCATGGCCTTCACCGCCTGGATAACAACCAGGTTGTTTTCCTGACTTTTGTCAACAAAAAATTGCTCTACCGCCTGGATCAGTGCTTTCTGGCTTGCAACCACTTTGGCATGCCGTTTTTTGGCAATATCTTCGGTCATCAGGGACAAAGACTCTTTAAGATCTCTTTTGATATCGGTATGATGCCCTTTCCACTGGGTCATCATAGAGATATTGTCCCCCTGGCTGTCGGAGATGACCATGCGATACCCTTTGGCCTGAAGAAAATTCTCGTTGATCCGATTGGCAAACAGCACACGCATCCGCATATTGGTTGTTTGGGCTTCACTTTCCGCCATCAGGGTATCGTACTTGGCCTTTTGCTCATCCCTGATACCTGCGGTAATTTCAAGGGCTGAACTGGCCTTGAGATTCATGTCTGCCATCAGAGAATCTTTCTGCCGGGCCATATCAACAAATTGATCAAAGGCTTTACCGTAAGCGTCCAATCCCTTTGCTATTCTTTGAACATCTTTTTCCAGTTGATCGTCACTAATGGTATCGGCAATTTTCTGAACCCCGGCCTTTAAGGAGGTGACATCCTTGTGAACCACATCCACAGCCGTTGTATCGTTGGTCAGAATAAATTGTTTTTCGTTTTGACGGGCCTCAAGAATCAGGCTTACCATAGCCTGGAATTGATTGGAGGTATCCACCCGGTCCACCACTCGGGTCAGGCCGTTCCGCCCCACGAATGCAAGCAACACCAATAGTCCGAGAACAATAAAAAAACCGCCTGCGATTTTTTTGGCAAGACTAAAACGATTGAGCATAATCCCCCCCAGATTCCTCAATAAGACAACTCCCTGTGTCGACCCTGACTGACCCAGAGAAGCAAGTTAGACAATCAT
>PIVQ01001106.1 GCA_003354055.1 Desulfobacteraceae bacterium
GGAGATATCCTATGTTGAGCCAGGGAGAATTTAAGCTGAACAATACCTCAAGATAGATACCGACAAATCCAAGCTGGAGGCACATCCGGATGCTGCTTGTTATGATAGTGCGGTTAAGGTCAAGTTTCAAATACCGGCTGGTGATCAATACAGGCACTAGAAAAAGCAGAAAACAAGAAAGAGATAGTATGCTGATATCCTGGGCACCCATACTCAGCTCCAATTCACGGTTATGATGTCTGGTTGATTTTTCCAAACCGGATCATGGGAGATGATTAACACGGTTTTATCCAGGGTCATAATGTGGTCTGATACTACCTGCTTCATGGCATCATCAAGAGCTGAGGTGGGCTCGTCCAGCAGCCAGATAGGGCGGTTCAGAAGAAATCCGATCAATAGCCCAAGCCGCTGGCGCTCGCCACCGGAGAGTACTGATACGGGTTTGTCCAGATGTGCCGGCGTTAATAAAAGCAGGTCAAGAAATTCCGGTAGAAGGTCGGAGGCAGATTCCTGGTCACTGTTAAGACGTAATATCCTTGAAATCAGGATGTTACCGGTTTCATCAGGTAGATCCACATCCTGACTCAGGTAGAATACCGTTTTGCGTATGTCTCTGATATGCTGTTTACATACATCAAACCCCGATATCTTTAGCTGGCCTGAATCTGGAAGATCAAACCCAAGCAACAGCCTGAAAAGACATGTTTTGCCTGAGCCGGACCGGCCTGAAATCAAGCACTTTTCTTGCGGTTTAATATCCATGGAAAATCCGGACATCACCGGACCGTCTTTTATAGTATAGTTAAGATTTTCAATACGAATCATTTGGGTCTTTGTGAAATCGGTTACAGGGTTGTTGGAAGCACATGAAAAACTTCTTTTGTGGCCACAAGATAAATTATGATTGACAATCGTGTCAAGGTTTTGTAGCTGAATTATATCAAGTAAAGGGAATCCTGTGAAACTCAGGAGCGGTCCCGCCGCTGTAAATGGATACGGACGCCTCTAATACCACTAAATTGTTGATTGCCAACATTGGGAAGGTGGGGCGCTTTCGGTTATGCCTAAGCCAGAAAACCTGATTTGATAGATAGTTGCCTGCGCCATCTCTGCGGAAGACAGAGATCCAGTTTTAAATTGGATACATCCTTCTGTGCTATGTGCAGAAGGATTTTTTGTTTTCATGAGAGACAGGTAATCAGCACTGCACGGCAGTGCGTGAGAACCGGGGGCGGTTCAACAGGGTCCTGCCATATAATATGGTCAGAGCCCTGTTCTTTTTTTTGCTTCAGCCCCGGATGTTTGACACTTTGTCTGTCTTGCTTTTTAATCGCCGGGTCTGTATGTTTAATACAAACCTCAAATGTGAAAGATACCTAATGAAATTTGATACATATCCCATCAGCGCAATTCTGAAAAAGAATTTGGCAAAACAAGGCTTAATACGCCCTACTGATATTCAATACAAGGCCATTCCTTCTATTATAAAAGGGGAAGATGTCCTGGCCATTGCCCAGACCGGAACAGGGAAAACAGCGGCCTTTGCCGTTCCCATAATCGATAAAATTCACCAGGCCAAGTCTTCCAAGAAGAGTTTTGGCATCCATTGTATTGTCATGGTACCCACCCGTGAGCTGGCCGTCCAGATCAACGATGTCTTTTCTGCTTTGAGCAGGCAGACCAAGGTTAAATGCCTTGCCGTATTCGGCGGGGTGGAACAGGATAAGCAGATATCTGACTTGGCCTGGGGGATTGATATTCTCATTGCCACCCCGGGAAGAATGTTTGATTTGATCAGCCAGGGGGCCATTGATGTAAAGCGCGTAAAAGTTCTGGTACTTGATGAGGCGGACCAGATGCTGGACAAGGGGTTTATTGAGGATATCCAGTCCATAAAGAGAAAACTGACACAACGTCATCAGACCTTGTTCTTCTC
>PIVQ01001107.1 GCA_003354055.1 Desulfobacteraceae bacterium
ATGTAAAATTTCATATTTTTTTGAATCGATCATCTCTTTGATAATACCTACTATGGATTCCGGAGCAGAATATTCAGGATAACTGCGAAACAGGGCCATTGTACGTTCGATTTCATCGAATTCATTCAAATAGTCTTTTACATTTGTTTCGAGCATAGGTTTACATCGTTTTCCCGCAAACTGCATATTGTCGGGGTCTATCCATTTATCACGGATATCCGGTCCAATCAATTTCGAGCAGCGGCAATCGTTTTTAGCATTAATCAGCCCACAATTTTTCAGCATGAATTGGCTGATTTTTTTCCTTCCCCGTGAAATCCGTTTACGATAAGCTGTTTTTGTAATCCTAAGAATCTCAGAAGCTTCCTCACCTGACATTTGAAAAATCTCGCCTAAAACCAAGGCGATCCGAAGTTTCGGTTCCAGGCATTGCAGCATACCTTGCATACAGGTGATACGGATCTCTTCTTTCAATAATTTTTTTGTCGGTTCTTCTATGGAATGGTGATCAAATGTAGGATCTGTTCGATAACCAAGTTCTTCCCAATATTCAAATGTTAAATTCAATTCCCTGAATTTATATTTTTTGATGTTGAGCAAATGGTTCACGGCTATTTTGTAAGACCATGTGCTAAATTGGCTGTTACCTTTAAAATCACTGAGATGAGTTATGATTTTAATTAGAATCTCCTGAGTTGCATCTTCCGCATCTGATGGATAACCGAGGATGCGCAGAGATAAATTGTAAATGCGGCTTTGGATCTGTTCAATCAATTTATCCAGGTCTTTCCTGCTGCCTTGTTTTGCCATAAAGGCAAAATGCTCTACCTTTTCATCCATATTGCAATTCCCCGTCTCTTTTTTTATACCATATAAAAGTATAGCCAAATTCAACGACATTCCGTGTATCGATTTTGAATACAGATAGTGTTTTTACAATCACGACAGAAATAAAACCATAAGCTTAACAACATTCCACCATAAAATAGTAAAAAGAGTATCAAAATAACCAAATTCGATGCAATCCAATAAATTGGAATGATCAATATTCCGTAAAGAACAATAACAAATAAAAGTTTTTCATATATATTCAGAGGACCTTTTCGGTTTGGTGCAATGATTCTTTTAGTCAGTGATGGGTGCAATTGAAGACAATCACCGGCAACATGTAAATGGGGGCATCTTGGACAAACTGTGTATCTCATTAATAGCAAAATACCCACATATGAATAAAGCAAATATATAACAGCAAGAGTATTACTGTGTTGCAAAAGTCCGTATGCCCCAATGATAACGCCTCCATTAAAGGATAGTTGTGCATATAGTTTTTCCTTTATAGAAAACTTACATATCGATTCACAGTTTTTAGTATTCATCCCATTCTCCTTTCAAATCAATTCATTCTTACAATTAATCATTTTTTTGTCATTCTGCTGTATAGACAAAATTCATTGGAAAATGTGACATGAAATTTGATATTCGTTAAATGAGGATGAAAGGCAACTTGTCCTAAAATGTATAAATTGGGATTTTATCTGATAAACACTGTCAAAAAGTTTCAATGCCCGTGGCTCTTAACCCATTTTTGAGCATCTTCTTTTTTATTAAAAATTTTCCCTATGTCCGGTAGCATGTTGCCTGCACTCCAGTTTTGGATTTTTTTCGAAACAACCAGAGCCAAGGCAACACAATTATTTTCCTTCAATTTACTCCAAAGGCTGCCTATTTCTTTCATTGCTTGAGGGGAGGCAAGACTTTCCGGATCCCAGATTTCTATCACTGAAAACGATGAGGATTTCCTACTGACAATCATATTCAAATATTTATTTGCAGCATCGATAATCCCTTCTTCATTAAAGGGACCAAAAGCTTCAACATATAATATGTCATTATCCCAAGAAAAAATTACCTTGCCGTGAGTTTTCATTTTAATT
>PIVQ01000316.1 GCA_003354055.1 Desulfobacteraceae bacterium
CCCATCTCCCGGGACGACAGCCACCCGGGCCGCGCAAGTTCCGTACTATCCAGGAACCGGGTGACCTGAAAACAGTCCTTATCAAAAAAGGGGAGGAACTCACCTGAGACTGATGGCTCAGCTGCCAATGCCCGTTCCAGGCCGTTTTGGTTCAAATGATCCAGGGTCTTTGCCACCTGGTCTCTGACGTTGAATTTCTCTCCTGCAAATTTTTCCAGAAGAAAAAGGCGATCCCTGTCATCTGCAAACACTGCACGGGACAAAGACCGCTCCGGACTGCCCTGGATCTGGAACTCCTCCCGGACCGCTGCCACCCGGATTCCCCACTGCGCTGTCAGCCATGCGCAGAACCTGTCCTCACTCAATTCAGATAATACGTCCAAGTGCCGCCTCCATGATCTCTTTGGGCTGAGCGCCAACCAGGGTTTCAATAATCTTACCGTTTTTCACCAGAAGAAGAGTCGGCACACTGGAAATCCCGAACCGTGCCCCTGTTCCGGGATTTTCATCCAGGTTTAATTTAACGATACTGACCCGGCCTGCATAGTTCACGGCCAAATCATCCAGAATCGGTGCCACAGCCCGGCAGGGGCCGCACCAGGGAGCCCAACAATCCACCAGCACCGGCAGGACAGATCCCATGACCACAGCATCAAAATCACCATCTGTCACCTCTGATACCTGTGCTAAACTTCCCACAGGCAGCCGGGCTTTACACCGGCCGCACACGGGAGTTTCTTTTAGCCTTGCCCTGGGTACCCGATTTTTTGTACGGCATGCCTCGCACGCCAGAATAATTGAATCAGGCATAGCGCCTCCTTTACATCATGGCAGACAGATTTTTACCGTAATCCTGAGCAGCCTGCATGCCGCCCCCCACCCATCCGGCCTTGAGCATCAGCGGACCGCCAGACACCATGTTCATCCCGTAAATATTATCCATGGTATCAAAGATCCTGCCGGCAGCTTCTCCGCTCCAGCCGTAAGAACCAAATGCCCCGCCGGGTTTATCTTTGAGCTCTGCGCGTTCCGCAATAAAGAGCAGTTGCTTCATGGAGGTAATCATCTCCCCGTGGTAGGTAGGCGACCCGAAAAAATATCCGTCATACCCTTTTAAATCTTCTTCATTTTTCACATCATTGACCCGTTTGACCTCAGCCTCATGCCCTGAAATTCTAACACCTTCGGCAATAAGATTGGCAATTCCCTTGGTTTCCTCGGATCTTGTGGCATAAACAATCAGAACTTTTCCCATGATTTCTCCTCTTGATGATTAAGTTAAATATATCCGGAGTCGGTTGAAATCAGAATCAGATTTCACTAAGGATATCATTCATTTCCTCTTTGGCAAAGGGGTATTCAACCAGCGATTTGTCTTTTAAGACTTTAAAGCGATCCTGAAAGGCAACGCCCGCATTTTGGTAAAGAATCCCGGTGGGAATCTGTTTTGCAGGATCGGTCATGGCCAGGGCCAGGGCCTTTTGAAGGTCGGACGGATCATGATCTGTGCAGGTTAGATCCCTTACCCTTTCCTGGTACCAGAAATGGGTATTGATTTTGTTAAACGAGACACAGGGCTGAAAAATATCGATCATGGCAAAGCCTTTAAATGCCATGGCCTCCTGAATCAGACCAGCCAGCTGATCTCGGTTGCCTGAAAAACTTCTGGCCACAAAACCGGCCCCTGCGGCAAGTGCCAGTGCCAATGGATTCAAAGGGCTGGAGGTGGGCCCTGTTGCCGATAGTTTGCTGCCCACACCCAAAGCGGTTGTGGGAGAGGACTGCCCCTTGGTCAGGCCGTAGACCTGGTTGTTGTGAACCAGCAGGGTGATGTCCAGATTCCTGCGGATGGCAGCCAGAAAATGATTCCCCCCCTCACCGTAGCAATCGCCATCCCCGCAACTGACGACCACCTTGAGTTTATGGTTGGCGGTTTTTACTCCTGTGGCCATGGGCAGCGCCCGGCCGTGGAGACCGTGGAGCATATTACAGGCCAGATAATGAGGCGTTTTCCCGGCCTGACCGATGCCGGCCACCACCAGAAGGTCATGGGGAGAAAGGCTTTGGGCCTCAAAGGCCTGTTTCATGGCCCCTAATATGGCAAAGTTACCGCACCCCGGGCACCACTGGTTTTCCCTATTTGTATCAAAAATAGAAGTGCTCATATTAAATTTCCTTTAATTTGCCCGGATCTGTTTAACCCGGTCCACGATATATTCCGGATAAATGGGACGCCCGTTGTACTTGAGAATGGATGCGGCATATTCGATACCGGTCAGGGTACGAATCAGGCTGCCAAGCTGGGCCGTGGCATTTCCCTCCACCATAATCAACCTTTTCCCGGCCAGAAGAGTTTTAAGCTCCCGACTGTCAAGAGGCCAGAGATCCTCAAATATTATCCACCCGGCATCAATCCCCTCTTCCCGCAGCTGGAGACAGGCCTCCACGATACACCCCTTTGAAGACCCCCATCCGGTAAGGAAAAAAGATGAATTGTTACAAAAGACCGAGGGCATACGCATCTCCCGGGTCATAGCAGTCAGCTTTGCAAACCGCTTGTCCACCATGGCGACCCGGTTGACAGGATCTTCACTGGGAAACCCGTCAGGGGTATGTTCATTTCCCGCCACCTTTACCAGGGCGTGGGGGGAACAGGGCAGACATCTGGGGGAAATCCCGTTTTCAACGATCTTGTATCGCTGATACGTCTCATCCTGATACAGTTCTGTATCCTGAACAAAGGATTTATGGTCATCACCAAGGATGAATCCGTTGGTCTCGGTTCTGGAGGAGTCCGTAAGATACTGGTCCATGAGAACAATTGATGGCACCTGGTATTTTTCCGAAAGCATCACCGCTTTTTTCACGGCTTTAAAGGTGTCCAGTACGCTGCCCGGCGCAAAAACAAATCTGGGGAACTCATCCTGAGAGGCGTGAATGGAGAACAACAGATCAGCCTGGGCTGTCCGGGTGGCAAGACCGGTCGCAGGCCCGGGCCGCTGTGCATTGATAATGACAATAGGAGTTTCCGTAATGCCTGAAAGCCCCAACCCTTCAACCATAAGGCTGAATCCCCCGCCGGAGGTCGCCACAAGAGACCGGACGCCGGCATATGCCGCCCCCACTGCCATATTGACTGCGGCAATTTCATCTTCAGCCTGCTCCATAACCATGGGCAACTGATCTGAATATGCAGACAATTGGGTGATGATCCCCGTGCCCGGGCTCATGGGATAATAGGGGAAAAAACGGCAGTCCGCTGACAGGGCACCAAGGGCAGCGGCTTTGGCACCGCTCATGACCACACGCTCATGGCTTTTTTCTCCGTCAAATGAAACAGGAGACTGAAATTCAATATCAGCACCGGCAGAAAATCCTTTTTCCACGGCAGACAAATTCAGGGCCAGCACCTTTTCTCCTTTGGATTCAAATTGTCGGGTAATCACTGCCCGTACCCGGTCCAGCCCGGCACCCATGGCGGCAGCCACAACCCCGGCTGCAACAGTATTAGAGGCAATCTTTCCACCGGCATCCCGGGCAAGCGCGTCCAGGGGCACCCAATATACACTCTCATCAGTATCAGAAGCCGGGGCATCACCACCATCCTGGTTCAAGATGGCAATTCCGCCTGGCAAAAGTTTCTCTTGATGAATCCCATAGGTATTTTCATCAATAGCCACCAGGATATGAGGACTGGCCGAAGGAGCGCTCAACGGACGGCTGCCCACGCGGAGCAGGTGAAAGCTGTGGCCGCCTCGTATTCTGGATTGAAAATCATCGATGCTGAAAACAAATAAACCGGCATCATGACAGATTCCTGCGAGGATAGCACCGATGGTCTGAATGCCCTGCCCTGCCTTG
Organism: Desulfobacteraceae bacterium; assembly: GCA_003354055.1. Next base: position 3,862 of record PIVQ01000316.1, read on the forward strand.
CCCCCGATCAATATCGTCATATCATTTCCCATTTGTGCACCTCCGCCCGACCGTATATTAATGAAGCACCACGAGATAATCACTTTAAATTTTCAGACAATCTGGATTTTATAATAGCAAGAACCAGACCACATATTTCGATTGGCTGTTGCTCCCCCCATGGATAGTGCCCAGGCGGTGCTTGTCAGACTTTTGCCTTGCCAAACCGGCACGAAACATGCAACTTATATTCATGCATTAAACACTGTATCTAAACATTCAGGGATGGCAGATTCAAAAAGTCCCTTTCCGGATACGGGGTTACCTTAACCAACTTTAGGAGATCTTCTTATGGAAACGGAAAAGCCGAAACTATATGCACTAAGTACCTGCAGCCATTGCAAATCGACCAAAAAGCTCTTCAGCGAATGCGATGTTGAATATGATTATGTGGAAGTGGATGACCTGGAAGGTGATGAACGCAAAGCGATTCTGGCGGATATTAAAGAGCTGAACCCCCGGTGTTCTTTTCCAACCATAAAGATCAATGAGACAGTGATTGTCGGATACAAAGAAAAAGAGATTAAGGAGGCGTTGGGGATCGAAAATGAAAGTTGATAAACTCTATGAGGCATTGAAAAAATCACAGGAAGCCAAGGGCATCTACTTTAACAAAGACAAAGACCTGGTCTTTGAACTGCTTGAATCCCTAATACTTAATAAGGACCGGTACGGCTACATGGCCTGCCCCTGCCGGCTGGCCTGCGGGGACCGGGACAATGACAAGGACATTATCTGTCCCTGCGTGTACAGAGCACCGGATTTAGAAGAGTTCGGGGCCTGCTTTTGCGGTCTTTACATTTCCACGGCCCTTAACAACAATGAGATTGAGTCAGAGTATGTTCCGGAGAGAAGACCTCCTGAAAAAACTTTTTAATCTCCCTGATGCAATTTCCCTTATTTTAACCTTTCTAAGGAGACAACCATGAATGAAAATGAATGTACGTCTGTGTTAAATACCGGATTAAGGGGTGTGGATATTGCGAGTTCAAAAATATGCGATGTTCAGGGCAAGGAAGGAAAACTCATTTACAGGGGATACCTGATTCAGGACCTGGCGGAAAAGGCCAGCTTTGAGGAGATTTGCTTCCTTCTGCTCTATGAACGCCTCCCCTCAAATGAAGAACTTGGGGACTTTACCCAAAGCCTGGCAGCCAAAAGGAAGGTTCACCAAAATATTTATGATCTCATGGCAGCACTGCCGCAGGACATGAATTCCATGGATGTTCTCCAGACTGTGACTCCCATGCTGATCCAGACCGATGTTAACGCGGGTAAAGAAGGCATGGAAAACACCCTGTACAGCGCGGAAAACCTGATTGCCGGAATGGCTACAATCACAGCAGCCTGGGACCGCATCAGGAACGGCAAAGATCCGGTTGAACCGGATGCGACCTTAAGTCATGCAGCCAACTTTCTCTATATGCTCAACGGAGAAAAACCCAATGATGAGGCCACCCACTTTTTTGATACGGGACTTGTGCTCCATGCAGAGCATTCCTTTAATGCATCGACCTTTACCGCCCGTCAGGTGGCGTCCACAAAGGCACACATTTACGCAGCCATTTCAGCAGCCATAGGCTCCCTGTCAGGCCCCCTTCACGGCGGTGCAAACGTACGGGTCATGAAAATGCTCAAGGAAATCGGATCAGTGGACAAGATTGACGGCTATATCAACAATATCCTGGATTCAGGCGGATTGATCATGGGGCTTGGCCATGCGGTTTACCAGACCGATGATCCCAGGGCCATCATCCTTGCCCCCATGAGCAAACGCATGGGTGAACTGTCAGGAGATACCACCTGGTATGAATTGACAAAAGCCCTTGAAATAAAAGGCAAGGCCGCATTTAAAGAACGGAAGCAACGGGACATCTATTGCAATGTGGATTTCTATTCAGCCTCCCTCTTTTACGGCATGGGGATTGCCACAGACCTGTTCACCCCGCTTTTTGCCATATCCCGGGTCAGTGGATGGACCGCCCATGTCATTGAAGAACAATTTGCCATGGCCGCGCCCAAACCCTCTCTTTACAGACCCGGAGCCACTTATGTGGGGGATTATTGCGGTCCTGACGAATGCGCCTACACTGAAATTGACGAACGCTAAATACTCTTGTTGAGGATTCTCCATGAAAAAATGGCAATGTACCGTATGTAAATATATTCACAAAGATGACGAGCCACCTGAGCAATGCCCTGTGTGCGGGGTGCCTGCTGAAAAATTCAACCTTCTGGAAGAAATTACCGAAGAAACAGTGGCTGCCAAGCCGGCAGTAAAAGAAGTAGCTGTAGAGACAGAACCTGTTCTACCTACAGCACGGCCTGAAGTGCCGCCGAAGCCCAAAACGCCTTATGAAAAGATCATCCATTTCCTGCTCAAATACCATGCCCATCCGGTATCGGTGCACATGCCCAACGGGATTTTACCGGCAGCAGTGATTCTGTTTATCCTGGCCTGGCTATCTGGCTCCAGTCTCTTTGTAAAGGCCGGTTTCATCAACCTGGTCTTCGTTATCCTTGCCCTGCCCCTGGTTTTGTTCTCAGGGATTATGGAATGGCGGGCAAAATACAATCAGGGCCTGACCACTCTCTTTAAGATCAAGATCCTGGCAGCCACCCTGACGACCACGGCATGTATCATTTCCGTTACCTGGTACATAATAGATCCCCAGGTTCTGGCCTCATCCAAGGCCTGGATCTATATTCTCCTGAATGTGACCATGCTGGCATCTGCCAGTACGGCAGGGTACATTGGCGGGAAACTGGTATTCAAGGATTAGTTTTTTAAAGTATATCTGAAACAATAAGGCCCTACCGGAATCGAATTCCGGTAGGGCCTTATTGTTATCGTTGAACCGCTCTGGAATTAGATTTCAATCACAATACCCACCGGGCAGTGATCTGACCCGAATATATCATTGTCGATAAAGGCCTCTTTGACCACGCCTGCATCAATGAGATCCCGGGTCACAAAGAAATAGTCGATGCGCCATCCGGCATTGTTCTTCCTGGCATTGAACCTGTAGGACCACCAGGAGTATTTGACCTCATCCGGATGAAAATGACGGAAGGTATCCACATACCCCATATCCGTCATCCGGTCCAGAACATCCCGTTCAATGCGTAAAAAACCGGACCGCTTTGAGTTGGGCTTTGGATTTTTCAGATCGATGTCATTGTGGGCCGTATTAAAATCCCCTGTGATAATCAGGCTTTTTCCCTGATCCCTCAACTCCTGTGCATAATCCAGAAACCAGTCGTAGAAGTCCAGTTTGTAGGCAAGCCGCTCATCACTCATCTGGCCGTTGGGAAAGTAGATGTTAAACAGGGAAAACCTGTCATAATCCATCTGAATCACCCTGCCCTCTCCGTCATACTCAGGCCTGCCGAAGTCGGTTAAGACCTTTTCAGGGATCGGTTTTGAATAGGCCACCGTTCCACTGTACCCCTTTTTCACTGTTGAATAGGCCCAGAAATCCTTATAGGGGGCAAACTCAGTCATAGCCTTGGTACGCTGGTCTTCCTGGAGTTTTGTTTCCTGGAGCATGAGAATATCCGGGTCCAGGGTTTTGACGGAGTCAAAAAAATCCTTTTTCAGTACAGCCCTCAGGCCGTTGACATTCCATGAGATTAATATGAGTTCTGTTTTTTCTGTCATATTATATACCTGCTGTCGTAAAATTCTTATGGGGTAAGGATCGGCTCCAAAATTACTTGATCTTTTGTTTTCAAAATACCCTGTCTTTTAAGGGGTTTTGGAAATAATTTAGATCAAGTTATTTTGTAACGATTCCTAAGCATGATCCTGGCATCAGCCACCGTGCATTTATCAGCACTGCAAATCACCGGGTTCAGGTCCATGGATTCAAAATCCTCTTCCAATGCCATGGACAGATGCGAAAACCGGACCACCATGTCGGTGAGGGCAGACATATTTACGCCGGGCCTGCCCCGGAATCC
>PIVQ01001108.1 GCA_003354055.1 Desulfobacteraceae bacterium
GAACTAAACCGCTACGCGGTGGTTTCCACCCCAACTCCTCAGTCATTTTCAACACATTTTAGCAAATCAAATTTAGCCTTTAATCTCGCATGACATCATAAATTCCGATATCTCCTCTGTGTTTTACTAATTCATAAAAGAGGAGAACCAACATGACACCGTTAAGACAAAAGATGATCAATGACATGAAACTACGCAGATTTTCACCGGAGACCATTAAACTCTATGTTTATGCTGTTAAGGATTTGTCCGAGTATTACCACAAATCTCCTGACCTAATCACTGAAGAAGAGGTCCATGGCTATCTACTTCATCTTCAGGAAGAAAGAAAGCTTGAGTGGGGGAGCTGCAATTGTATGGCAGCAGGATTGAACTTTTTTTATAAAACCACCCTGAAAGAAGAAAATATCAAGTTCAAAATTCCCAAAAGAAAACAGACAAGAAAACTTCCTACGATATTCAGTCGATCCGATTTAACAAAGCTTCTTGATGCAACAGACACCTTGAGAAATCGGATGATACTTACCACCGCTTATTCTGCCGGGTTGCGCGTCAGTGAAGTGATATCATTAAAGCCTGAACATATTGAATCAAGTCGTATGCTAATCAGAGTTGAACAGGGCAAAGGCAATAAGGACAGATACACTCTTTTATCCGACAAACTGCTGAAGGAATTAAAAGTCTATTGGAAGCGGTATCATCCAAAGGAGTATTTGTTTTATCCTCAAGGCAATCCCCACAAGCCCTTGACCAAAAATATGGCTTGGAAAATATTTAATAAGGCAAAGAAAAGAGCCGGTCTTAAACTTGGCAAAGGTATCCACTCTCTTCGTCATTCATTTGCAACCCACCTTCTTGAAGACGGCGTTGATTTGTATTCAATAAAAACCTTTCTGGGGCATAGCTCAATTTCAACTACCATGATCTATTTACGACTTACCCAAAATGGCATCAAAAAGATAAAAAGCCCTTTTGATAGATATGAATCATCGATTGTGGAGGCACCCGATGACCAAGACAAATAATTCCACCAGTGATAAAAGCAATCCGGAGATGGCTGATATTTTTTGCAAGTATGGCAAAGCCTATATTGAATCACATTCCATGCCCCTGGAACATTACAAAATTATGAACGCTATAGTAGTTTGCCGAACAGCAGCATTAGGAGGGCATGTTGAAGTCTGTGATTCTTGCGGTAAAGAAAAAAATTCTTACAACTCCTGCCGTAACCGGCATTGCCCTAAATGTCAGGCACTTACTAAAGCAAGGTGGCTTGAAGCAAGGCAAACAGAACTACTTCCCATTCCTTATTTTCACAATGTATTTACCCTTCCTCATGATCTGAATTTAGTCATTCTTTGCAACAAAAAAATCATGCTGGACATTCTTTTTAGAGCCGTATCAGCAACTTTGAAAGAATTTGCCCAGAACCCAACCCGGTACAAGGAAGGCGGGAAGATAGGATTTACTGCAGTTCTTCACACCTGGGATCAAAAACTTCTGGATCATTTTCATCTTCACTGTGTGATACCGGCAGGATACCTTTCTCATGACGGCGAGCGGTGGATACATTCCAAAAAGAAATTTTTGTTTCCAGTCAAAGCTCTTTCAAAGGTTTACCGAGGTAAATTCATGGAGCTAATGGAAGAGGCATTTCAACATAATGATCTGATTTTTCCTGGCATGATCTCTGATATAGGAACCAATGCAGGGTTTAGAAAATTGAAAAATATATTATTCTCAAAAGAATGGGTTGTCTATTCAAAGCAGCCATTCGGTGGCCCCAAGCAGGTATTAGAATACTTGGGGCGATATACTCATCGGGTTGCGATCTCAAATAATCGGATTTTGGACATCAAAAACAACACAGTTATATTTTCTTATAAAGATCGTAAAAATGATGATGAAAAAAAGTCCCTGCCCCTTAAGGC
>PIVQ01000317.1 GCA_003354055.1 Desulfobacteraceae bacterium
ATACTATTTGACTGGGCTCAAGGACTATTATCCTTGTGGTAACTGTCATAAGACGTTCAGAATATCAATGATACCATTTCAAATCTTGAGAAAGGATTGACAGATATTTAAAAACCAAAGAGAGAACACTTCTGGCTATAGCCAACCCTTTTCATGATTCAAAAATTCCCCCGGAATTTCCCTTCTGTAAGTCTCTCTTCTTTATACATTTCTCCGAATACCGCATATGGTATCGACAAACTTTCTATCCTCAAATTTGAAAATATCCTTACCCGGTTCCAGACTAGGACAATGATGCTTGCTGCAGGTCCGCCGGAACAAATTTGTGTGCAGGCCCGGAGGAGCAGGCAGGTGCGGGGGATGGGGTTGAGGCGGCGCGGGATGTTAAGATTTCATGGACTGAAATCTGCATACCGCCGCTCCCCGGCGGTCAGGACGATCGATCGGGGTTTAGCCGATGCCCCTCCCCTGCGCCTGCCCACTGCGCTTTCCGGGTTATTGCCGGAGCGGTAGTCCGGATAGTTAATGACATTGAGCGATCCTAAGCGAAGCAGATGAAGTAAATTACAGCTCGCCTGGAATGTGGAAATTTCAATTTTCAGTTTCTGACCTTTAGGTTATGAAATATCAGGGTTAACCGCACTTGGTATATCCGCAGGAATGACACGTCATACACCCCTCTTCAAAGGCGATGGGCTGGCTGCAGTCAGGGCAGAGGTTTGATTTAAGGACATTCCTGCGTTCTTTTTTATCCGCTCCGTTACCCTTTGGCATGTATCGTTTTTCCAACACTTTGGAGATGGCATCCGGAATAGAATGCACAAGGCCCCCTTCCTGGAAGACCGCGTGTTCTCCCCTGATCCCCTTAATCTGGCCTATGATTTCTTCCACTTCAATTCCGGAGCGCAATGCCAATGAAATTAACCTTCCTATTGCCTCGGTTTTGGCCTGGGTGGATTTGCCGGATTTCCCAATAGTTGCAAAAAGCTCGAAGGGCCGGTGATTGAATTCCGACACTGTCACATAAAGATATCCCATACCGGTTTTGATCTTTTCAGTGAATCCTTCAAGAATATTAGGGCGTTCTCTTCCGGCACTTAAAAAATCATTTTGCCCCCCTTTGCTGTCGCTGCTTCCGCTGATGGAAAGAACCTGATGATCCTTGCTGCCGTCCCGGTATACCGTAACCCCCTTGCATTTGAATTTAAATGCCTGATCGTAGATGAGCCTGACATCTTCTTCACCGGCCTCATTGGGCAGATTTACCGTTTTGGAGACCGCATTGTCCGTGTGCCTCTGAAAGGCCGCCTGCATTTTAATGTGGACTTCCGGCGCCACATCATGTGCAGTTACAAACACTTTTTTCAATTCCACCGGAATTTCGGGGTTACCCTTTACCGTTCCCTGCAGGATTATGTCTTCCATCAAGGCCTCACTGTAAAAGCCTTTGTCCTTTGCAACCTTTTCAAAAACCGGATTCACTTCAAAGAGCCTGTCATTATCCATTACATTCCGCTCAAAGCACAGGGCAAAAACAGGCTCTACACCGCTGGAACAACCGGCAATAATACTAAGGGTACCTGTGGGAGCGATGGTTGTTGTTGTGGCATTTCGCATCAATGTTTTTTTACCTTTAAAAACACTAAGACCAATATTCGGGAAAGCCCCCCTTTCCTCTGCCAATTTTGAAGATGCTGCATGGGATTGGCTTTGGAGGAACGACATAATCTCCTCGGCCATGTCTATGGCTTCAGGTGCATCATATGGAATATTCAGGACAAAGAGCAGGTCGGCAAATCCCATAACGCCCAACCCCACCTTTCTGTTGCCATGAACGATGCGTTCGATTTCCTTTAGGGGGTATACAGACATATCAATGGTATTGTCTAAGAATCGTATGGCAAGATGGATGGTCTTCTTCAGACCGTCATAATCAACGGTCGGCCGGCCATCTTTCACGGTTACAAATTTTGTCAGGTTAATCGACCCCAGGTTGCATGCCTCCATAGGCAGAAGTGGCTGCTCTCCACAGGGGTTCGTAGACTCCATCTCACCGATTCCGGGGGTTGTATTATGACGGTTTATCTCGTCCAGAAAAACAATTCCCGGATCCCCTGTGGCCCATGCCTGCCGGACAAGTTCCTCATAGACTGCAGGCGCGTTCAACTTCCCTGACGGCGCATTGGTTCTGGGATCAATTAAATCATAATCGTCTCCGTTGGAAACGGCATCCATAAAGGCATCGGTTACACCCACGGAAATATTAAAGTTGTTCAGCTCTTGTTGATTGTTTTTGCAATTGATAAAGGAAATGATATCCGGGTGATCCACACGCAGGATTGCCATATTCGCGCCCCGCCTTGTGCCCCCCTGCTTCACCTGCTCAGTGGCTGAATTAAAAATTTTCATGAAAGAAACAGGGCCGGATGCCACCCCTCCCGTTGACCCCACCCTGCTGTTCTCCGGCCGAAGTCGTGAAAAGGAAAAACCGGTTCCGCCTCCGGATTTATGTATCGTTGCCGCATTTTTTACGGCGTCAAATATGCCGTCAATACTGTCCTCCACCGGCAGGACAAAGCAGGCGGCCAATTGCCCTAAAGCCCTGCCTGCATTCATCAGTGTCGGAGAATTCGGCAGAAATCGAAATTCAGTCATCATCTGATAAAACTGATTTTCAATATCCTTTATATCGACTTTTTCATTATATAATTTTTCAGCTGCCGCAATATGCCCCGCCACTCGCCTGAACATCTGCTCCGGCGTTTCAAGGATAATTCCGGAATCGTCTTTTTTCAGATATCGCCGCTCAAGTACAAGCTGAGCGTTTTCACTTAAAAAACAGACGGACTTATTTGATTTCTTAGGTACAGACATTGTTACGACTCCTGATTTGTATCGGTTTCCTAAAATTATAGCACCCCACTGCGACACATACCATATCTTGTATTGGCCCAGAAATCAAACCCCCATATATGGTAAGTTCAAAAATAACTCATAAAAACGCCTGGCCGAGATGAAAATTGCGCGATCCCTCAAAGAAATAGTGGCATTAGAGCAGAAACGATGAACGCCGGAAAAGTATGAAGAACAGGGAACAGAATCGACCAAAAAAGATACTCAGTGGCAACCGTCAATAAGTGGTGTTGAAGATCTAACGGAAACGCATTAGGAATCGTTACAAAATAACTTGATCTAAATTGTTTCCAAAACCCCTTAAAAGACTGGGTATTTTGAAAACAAAAGATCAAGTAATTTTGGAGCCGATCCTTAGCCCTAACTCATTACCACCTGATTTCTACCGTTTTTCTTGGCTGCATACAAGGCCTTGTCCGCCTCCTGAGTAATGATTTCCAGGCTGGCGTCTTCCCGATTCCAGGTGCCTGACACACCGATGCTGACCGTAAAGCGGATGGCAGTATCGTCAAAAGAGACTGACAGATTTTCCACCAGACTGCAGATCCGCTTGGCAGTTTCAAGGGCCACGGATTCAGAGGTATCCGGCATAATTATCATGAATTCCTCTCCCCCGAAACGGCCGAATATATCCATGGCCCGGATATTCTGTTTAATGCTCAGGGCAAAAGCTCTGAGCACCCTGTCCCCGGAATGATGCCCCCAGGTATCATTTACCGCCTTAAAATGATCCAGATCCAGAATGAGCATGGCCAGAGGCAGACGGCTTCTGGCAAAGCGCTGAATCTCAATCTCTGCCAATTCCATCAAGTGCCTGCGGTTATAGATTCCGGTAAGCTCGTCAATGGTAGCCAGCCGTTCCAACTTATCCATGAACTTTTTCTGGGAGGTAATATCGGTAAAGGTCAGGATGCTGCCGATTTCCCGCCCGCTTTTTTCGAAAAAAGGTTTGAAAGAGACCCGAAAGAAAAATTGCCCCACATGGTCCTCGATCCTTATTTCAATTTCTCTTGCCAGACCTTCCCGATCCCGGGTTACAAGTTCCGCAATCTCAGGATGTCCATCAAACAATTCCGTGATGGAAACACCGATATTCTTCTGCTCCATTTTGGAAAACAATTGAACACTTCTCCGGTTAAAATCCACAAGCCTGAAGTCAGGATCCAACACCACAACCGCATCCCGCATCTCTTCAAACACCTTATCCCTGGCCACCGGCACCAGGCTGAACAAAGAGAATTTTAACATTCCGACCGTATATACCGGAGCAGACAGGGAGAGCAGCAGGGGGTTGAGATCAAGGTTCTTTGGGCCAAACCCCGAAAGGTAGACCACATATCCCAACCATTGGATGGCCGAGCCGAAAGTGATGATGAGAGTCTGCTGTTTATAGGGAATGGCGCTTTTAAAATAGAACCGAATGAGCAGAATAAAAGACAGCACCCAGGCCAGATTACTGTAAAAGGCATGGAGCAGATAAAAGGGTCCCGGCGTAATTTCCAGCAAGGCTCCATAGTCGGACATCGACATGGATGCTGCCCTGTAAAACAGATGATGATAAGGGTTTGACAACCGGGCAGCCAGTATGATCACGGGAACAATAAAAATCAGTACGATCCGGGTCCGGCTGAAAAACTCATTTTTACCTGTATAGCAGACGGCAATTAATAAAATCAAACCGGGAATAAACGAGATGCCCACATACTGGCATTTTGACCAGAACAGCATCTCTTCCAGGCTTTGGCTCAAAAGTTCAAACCCGTAACAAAAAGCATAAACCGCCGAAGCACTGGTAAACAGGGCAAAAACATGGGTGAGGGTAGACCGCCGCTTGAGAAGGGTATACCAACCCAGGAACAGGGTAAGTGCGCCTGAACAAAACAAAAGGGCCGGCAGGAATCTGATTTCTATCACGTTTTTTCTAAAGCTCTTTATGGATTAAGGCTGAGGCGGTCCAAAGGCCACCCCTTATTCAGCGTTTACCGCACCATATCATATTATGATTGGAAGCGATAAAAAAAATTTAGAAATCATGATGCCGTACACAACGCCTACAATTGCCCGATTAATTCCGGCAGAATCTCAAACAGATCGCCTAAGGCATAATAATCACTGTTGGCAATCATGGCTGCATTTTCATCCGTATTGATCGCAATAATCATTTTAGCGGTTTTCATTCCTGCGAAATGCTGGATAGATCCGGAAATACCACAGGCAAGATAGACAGATGGGCTGACCTTTTCACCGGTCTGGCCTACCTGGAGTGCATAGGGGACCCAGCCTTCGTCCACTGCCACGCGGGATGCACCTACGGCAGCATTCATCTTTTCAGCACAGTCAAACAGCAGGGAGAAATTCTCACCGTTTTTCATACCCCGGCCGCCGGCAACGATAATGTCTGCTTCGTTCAGGCTGACCTGGGAGTCATCATTCTTTCCCCCGTCCCAGGAGACCAGAGTAAGATCTGAAGACAGATCAGCACCTGCGGCCATGGAAACGGTTTTAGCCTCTACTGGTGAAGGAACGGCCTGGACAGCATTAGGCCGTATACCGAAGACAACTATATCGCCTGTTAATTGAATATCTGCCAGGACCTTGCCCGAATACTGGGAGGTTTTACCAATTTTTTTCTCCAGATCCACATCCACGCAGTCCATTACCAAGGGGGCATCCAGTATAGCCGCCACTCTGGGGATAAGGTCTTTTCCCTCTGCAGTGGAAAGGCCGAAAATACTATCCAGCCCCAGTTCTCTAACAGCCGCCACAACCGCTTTCGCCCGGACAGCCGGGTTTAGCCGGACGGCCTGTTCATCCTGTAATCTTAAGTCCACAATCGTACGAATGCCGTATTCCGCCAGAGCTTCGGACGCCCTGTTGTCCAGGCTGTCAAGTGCCAAGGCATACAGGCCGGCATCGCTCTGGTTGGCAAGGGTGATCATGCCGAAGTTGGATTCCTTGACCGACCCGTTTTCCATGTCAATTAGAATACCAATTTTTTCTATCTTTTTCATCATATCACCTTTGCCTCGTTTTTAAGAATGCTGACAATCTGTGCGGCCACCTCAGAAGGACTGCCGATGATTTCTTTGGGAGACCGGTCCTGAACAAGGGGTTCAAGCCCTACGATCTTAGCAGATCCTGATGGGGCGTCGATATTCAAGCTGTCCAGGGTAATAATATCTATGGGCTTTTTCCTTGCCTTGACCACATCGGGAAACGTCGGATAGGACGGTGTATTCAACCCGCGGCCGGCACCAACAATACATGGCAACGGGGTTTCAAAGGTCCGGGTCAAACCGCCGGCCAGCTCACAGGTCACGGTTGCCTTGTCCCCGTAAATTTTAAGGTCTGCCGCATTGGTCATCACGGGCATATCCATAAGAATGCCAACGCGGAACAGGGTCTGCATTCCTTCGGCATCTATGGATTCCTTTCCCGTGAGAATAATATCAGGCTGTCCATCCTTTTGAATGGCGGAGCTTAAAGCCCTGGCAATGATCATGCTGTCACAGGTGTCATCTGTTTCCACCAGGATGCCGCGATCCGCACCCATGGCCATGGCGGATCGAATGGTTTTTTCCGCATCCTTTTTTCCCACACATACGGCAATGACTTCACTGCCTGCCACCTCTTTTTTAAGGGCTGCAGCCTCACTGACGGCATGTTCGTCATAAGGGTTCAGCAGGAAGGCGACATTTTCATCGATAGTTTCCTTGTCCAGAATATGGATATTGGCGGCTGAATCCGGCACATGTTTTACACAGACATAAATTTGCATATTTACACCATTTAGTTAGTTGCTATAAACGTTTTTCGCAATTTACACTTTTTTGGCTTTGTTTACCAGGTAACCGGATATGGATAAAAAAAAAGCAGCGACCAAGATCCCCCCGGCCGCTGCTCTTAATTTTAAAACTCAAGCAGGTAGAAACCCGCTGCCTGAAGCTTTTTTTTATCCATTTACAGAGAAACTGGAGTTGTAGTTGATTTCACGTTTTCTTGAGAAAAATCCAACATCCATGGAGCGTCCGGTGTATTTATAGGTAAACTGGAACGGTTCTTTGTCGTGATCCAGACCTTTTTCACAGTTATCAATCAATTCCGCCATCATGCGGCCGACAACAGGGGCATTCTTGTACTGGTTGCCGGAGGTACCGATAGCCATGTAGTAACCGGGCAGATCGGATTTATCATAGATGGGGATCCAGTCATCAGAGCAGTCATACAGATCAACAACACCCTTGGGCTGGTTGGGAACCTGGAGAGACGGAATACGTTTTCCAAGGCGGTAGCACTGTGCTTTCCACTGTTCGTCGGTCAGGACATTGTCTTTACCGTTGCCACCGCGGCCTGCGTAGAAATCATCAGGATCAACCCATTCCTGGGGATCGCAGTCCGGATCTTCGGAACCGATGAGGAACAGGTTACCGACTTCAGGTCTTACATAGCATCCGATGTCGCCGTCAGACATGTGGTAGCCGTCGTTGAGATAGTCATATCCGTCCGGAGATGGGCAGTACATAACTTCGTGACGCAGGGATTTGGTTTTGATGTTGCAACCTTCCCATACACCTTCGGCCATCTGGTTGATTTTAAAAGAGTGGGGACCGCCGACGTTAACAACAATACCTGCATCATACTGGGTACCGTCTGCGAGGGTGATACCGGTGACTTTTCCGCCTTCACTTCGAACTTCAGTCACTTCTGCGTTGAAAACAAAGGTAGCGCCTTTGGCTTCAGCCGCTCTCATGATGTTATGGGCAGAGAGAGCAGGATCGTTTACATATCCGCCTTCAGGGCAGAAGATGCCGCCTTCGAGCATTTCAGTGGACTCGTCAAAGAACTTGGGATCTTCAGGACGGCGGACCGGCCAGAATTTATGGAGATCAATCACTTCAACCATTTCTTTGATCTTTTCATTGCTCCACTCTTCGTACTTAACGCC
>PIVQ01001109.1 GCA_003354055.1 Desulfobacteraceae bacterium
GATATCATCTATGATGTAATCAATGATATCAAAGCAGCCCTGGACGGCATGATGCCCTCTACTTTCCATGAAATTATCATCGGCCGGGCTGATGTCCGGGAAACCTTTGTGGTTCCCAAAATGGGTACTATTGCCGGTTGTGCCATTACCGAGGGTAAGGTTACCAGGGGTAAAAAGGTGCGTCTGCTCAGAGACGGAATTATCAAGTGCGATACGGAGCTGTCTTCTCTGCGCAGGTTCAAGGATGATGTCAAGGAAGTGGAACAGGGATTCGAGTGCGGTATCGGCCTTGAAAAATACAATGATATTAAGGTGGGTGACGCCATTGAGTGTTATGAAGTTGAAGAAAGAAAATATAAGGGTTAGTAGATAAAAATGAAACCCTACGCACGCGCAGAGCGCATCAGTGTTACGATTCAGGTGGCTATTACCGAGCTTCTGAATAAAAAAATGCAGGACCCGAGGGTTGAAATGGCCACGGTCAGCGGGGTGAAAGTCTCCGCGGACCTTCGGGTTGCCGATGTATATATCACTGTGTTTGGTGATAAAAAGCGGATCCGTGACGCCATGGACGGATTTAAAAAATCCAAGGGCTTTATCAAAAAGAGCATTGCACCGAAGCTTGGACTTAAATTCATGCCTGAGCTTCGGTTCTTTCATGATGATACCTTTGATAAGGCCGCCCGCATGGATGCCTTGATCGAGAACGCAATCAAAGGAGACATCAGGGAAGACTCGGATGAAGCTGCCGATATTACGGATCAGGACTCGGCGGATCAGGACTCAACGGATCAGGACACTGATCAATAAAGGGCTTGCCCACCATTCCCATGAAAGACGGTATTCTAGTAGTTAACAAGCCCGAAGGCATCTCTTCGGCCGGTGTGGTAGGGCGCCTTAAGCGTATTTTAGGTGTCAAGAAAATAGGTCACACCGGTACCCTGGATCCTTTTGCCACTGGCGTACTTCTCATCGCCATTCAGAAAGCCACCCGAATTTCCAGGTTTTTTTTGGACGGCAGCAAAGGATATCGGGCCGAGGTCGCTCTTGGTATCGAAACCGATACCTATGATTGCACCGGTAAGACTACCTTTGAGGCAGATCCCGAGACGCTGACAAAAATAACCCAAAAAGATGTTGATCGTGTGGTAGCAGGCTTTGCAGGTGTTCAGGAACAGGTGGCACCCGCCTTTTCCGCTCTCAAACACCAGGGTCAGCCCCTGTACAAACTTGCCCGCCAGGGAAAGATGATCCAAAAGCCACCCAGGCAAATCGAGATTTTTTCAATTGCAACGGAGAATATGCATCTGTCTGAAGCAGGGGTGCCTGTTTTTAATCTGGATGTCCACAGCTCAGGCGGTACCTATATCCGTAGCCTGGCCTATGATATCGGGAAAAAACTTAGGTGCGGCGCTCATTTGTCGGCGCTCTGCCGGACCCGGTCAGGCCAGTTCATGCTTGAAGAAGCCATTGACTTGGCAGATTTGGAAACCATGAACCGGTCAGACATTGAGACCCGGATCGTCTCCATGTCCGCCTGCCTGGATTTTCTGCCGACCATAATTGCAGATTCGGCCATGGCCACGAAAGTCAGCTACGGTCAGAAACTGTCTATCCGGGAAACCGAAAATCCGGCAGGAATGTCTAACGATGATGATAATCCCTTTATCCGTATCATTGATAAATCCGATGCCCTACTGGCCATTGTCCAACCGGACGAACTTGGCCAGGCCTATAATTATTGTTGCGTTTTTTCAGCTTAACTGGTAAATACGTACGGTTATTGTTGCGTAAGGTACATTGGTCTGTTATGCGCTTTTTTATCTGAATGGAATATTGGATAAAAGGTCATTCAATAACTCGCCATGCAAGTACCTATTTTAATTTATTCCAAATAAAGGAGTATTACAGTGGTTTTGTTAGCAG
>PIVQ01001110.1 GCA_003354055.1 Desulfobacteraceae bacterium
CGCCGCATTTCAATACTTGGGATGATCATCTCCCTCATCATATATGAGACCAGGGGAACACTTTCGATACCGGCATCCACTTCGCCCCAGGCCACCATGTCCAAAACATCCTTGATGTTGTCATTTTCTATGATAATAATTTCAGGATAGAGTTCCCTAATGGTATCAATCCAGGCACTTCCTTTTAGAACAGCGAGTTTTTTATCAGTGAGCTCTTCAAGGGAATTGATTTTTGAATACGGCGTCACGATCAAACCATATAATGTGCTGACATATGGTTTGGTAAAGATAGCCTGGTCTGTGTCCTTTTCTTCGTCCCGGCAGGTGTGAATAATGTCCAGGGTCCGATCTCTTAAGTTTTCAGGTATCTGACCCGGGGTATGACCATTGACGAATTTGAGTTCTATACCTGTTTTCTTTGCTATCAGTTTCAAATAATCGATACAATACCCTTGGGGGTTTCCATTATCGCTAAAATAATATGGCGGATAATTATCTTTGTTTTGTACTCTTATAACGGGGCGTGCTTTCAGAAACGCTAACTCTTCGTCATCAAGGCCCACCCTTTGGAGGGATAATTCCTTTTGCTGCACTTGAACGCCGATCCATTTGTTTTTCATGTTTTGCATTTGTTCTTCAGTTACAGCCCGCAGTCCCTTTTGAAGAATGGAATGAAGTATTGGCCGATCACTGCGTATACCAATGTGCAGGTCATCATAGAAGATACTGTTGTCCTTCATAAAGGGGGCGGCAAGTTTAATGTTGGTAAGCCCCATTTTTTTTATAATATGATTAGTCACAGACAAAGGGTTTAACAATGCATCCACTTTCCCATGGCTAAGCGAGAGTATCAATTCATTCATTTCTTCAATTTCAATAACTTCAATCCCGGGATATTGCATCAACTCAGGAGCAAAAAAAATATCTTTTAGTATACCCACCTTTTTCCCCGTAAGACTGCTCAAATCTTTAAATTCACCAAAATCATCCCGCACAAAAATCATTGTCGGATTTAGATAATACGCATCGGTATAAAGGGTAAAGGCAGTACGATCTTCTTTAAATGAGATCACATCTATCACATCCACTTGCCTCTTTTTAAACCTATTGAGATTCTTTGCCCAATCATTGTATTGATATTCAAAATGAACATTGGTAATCTTCTCGAGCAATTTCCACAGGTCCATGGAAAACCCGATCATTTCCCCATTTTTTTCATAAGAGAACGGCGCATAATCTTTCAATATAGCCACGGTTGGTTTTGGTCCGGATCGGATGAACATCTCCTCCTCATCCGTGAGCTTGATTTTTGCCGTTTTCTTCTCACCTGTTTTGACCTGAATCCCCAGCCATTTGTTTTTCAGCGTCTGCATCTCATCTTCTGTCACAGCCTTAAAGCCTTTTTGGATAATTGAATAGAGTATGGGTTCATTCTTATTGACACCGATACGAAGGTCCTCTCTGCTGACCCCTTTAAGCTCCAGTTCTCCAAGGACTTTGAGATTCAAAAATCCATTTTTTTTGATATAGTAATTCGCATTGTTCAAATTATTGATGGCAACATCTATATGTCCAAAGGCCAATGCTTTTATCCGGTCTTCAGGATTTTCATACTCAATAATTTTAAGACCGCCAACCTTTCTGAGTTCTGTTTCAAAATAAATATCTTTGGCAATTCCTACTTTTTTGCCTTTAAGGCTTTCAATATCGGTAAATCCCCTAAAGTCATCCCGGGCTATGATCACCGTTGGAATTGTATGATAGGGCTTGGTAAAAAGGGTAAATTCAGTCCGTTCATCCTTATATGAAATCCCATCAATAATATTTACGGTTCCGGATTTGAAACTTTGCAGATTCTTGGCCCAGCTATTGACGAGATACTTAAAATTAAGGCCTGTTTTTTCTCCGATAAGTTTAATCAAATC
>PIVQ01001111.1 GCA_003354055.1 Desulfobacteraceae bacterium
ATAGATCAAAAATTAACTTTTCAAATTGTAAAAACGGTAAGATTCACAGGTTTATAGCCGGAATTCTTGATCGGTGGATAGCCTTTTATTAATTTTCATGAAATATTCGGGTTTATCATGTCTCAATATTAGTTGTTCCAGTTTGGATGTTAGATTTAATTTGTGCCTCCCAGGTTCAAGCATTTTTTTCTTGAAACGATATCTTTGAATTTTATGTATTATCAGTCCAGGAGCGAGACTGAATAAATCCATGAAAAGTAAATGGGTAATAACTGATTTGACCGTTCGTTCTGACGGAAGACTTCGAGATTTTGTTCTCAGGAAGCCATGAAATTCTTTCCATACCGAACTCTCATATTTAAGAGAGACAAGTTGTAATAATCCAAGTGAAATAGCGCCAATCATGACAAACCGTTCATATGCGGCAAAACAGCGCCGAATTTTTTGTTTGTGACTGATGCCCGTCGGTTTTTTCATATATTTATTCTTCCGTGGTTTTCTGGAGTGGCGAGGCAGACTTTTCGTCCAGAATCGATACTGGAAAACACCCATAACATTTTTTAGCATGTCAAACATGGTTTCAATCCGTGCTCTTGCACAGTAGAGTTCAATGGCAGCGACCGGATCCTGATGGAGATCACTGCACATTAATATGATAGGACCTCGGCTTGTAACCGCCAGTACAAAACGCACCAGATTACCTGTCGGTTTCCATATCAAATCCAGCGAAGCAATGGAAACTTCCTTAACCTTTCCATAAATTGTACATTCTTTGTTGGAAAACAGATGATGATGATCGAAGACCGCGAACAGTTGTATCTTCTCGCCATATTTTCGAGGTCTCCCCGGTTTTCCTGTTGCTGGTGTTTGTGCTTCAAAGTAGGCTACGCAGTTCTTTTTGGCTCGTATAATCAGCGTCATCAATGGTGATTTATCCTTAATGGACAGCACTGATCCAGCCAGATTAAAGACTGCTGCTCCAGGGGAAAAAAGCATCCAAAACAAGGATGCAGGATAAATTGTGTCTGATGGCAAAATCAAGAGCCATTTGTACAAGTCGCGTCCCCGATGTCCTTTTGCTTTCTTTTGGCTTATCCTTCACATGCATTAGCCCATGATGGATACCAAAGGACAAGGGTATACAAAACGAAGATTTTATAGAGCCAGCCACCATTCCAATACACCCCCAGTAATGACCTCGAAAATACGATGGTTTACTCTGAGTTTCAGAGTACTGATGTAATGATACAACGCATGGCATTTGCCGTCCGTCTTTAGGAACACAGGTGTGGTCTCCCAGCAAAACAGCCCGGCCATTTGATCTCACGGTCTTATTCTGAGCAAGAACAAAGGTACCCCAGTATTCTGTAATCTTGTCCAGTGACCATGCTGACGTTCGAAAAAAGTGAATCAATGCATTATAACCGCTTGTATCCATACACCAAAAGCGACAAAATGAACTGACTCCTCTCATCTCACTGGTCGCTATAAATCCTAAAACCACGATACAAAACATAATCCATGTGGAACTTCTGGAAAACGCCTTGCGGAAAAATATCAGAGTCTGATAAATATATTGAAGCATTTTGGATCCTTCGATTTTTGGATTTGATGGTTCATAATAATATCGAAAGATTCAAAATGCTGCTTTATAGTTTATATGTCACGCCTGTTTTGAAAAAACTTATGACTCACGAGATAGGTTAAACAATTTAGGCTTACTGTGCCAAGTTTGTGCCAAATTATGGAAAATAAAAAGGTGAAAATTGTTCACATAAATAAGAATGCCTATGAAAACAAGTGGTTATAATTTTAGAGAACTTATGACTCACGAGTACTATTCAATTAAGAGAGTCCGGCAATTACGAACTAAAATTTTAAACGAACTTTTTGGCAGTGAGGATAGTTCAGAAACTGTTGAGGAC
>PIVQ01001112.1 GCA_003354055.1 Desulfobacteraceae bacterium
TTATCCTGGTCGATCTTGTCTGGCGTATCCTCTGAGGTATGATAGTAGGGGTCAGGGGATTGGTGGAGAAATACCGACGGCACGCCCACCATCTCAAAGTAGGTATGATCACTGTTGGTACTTGCCGTAAAAGAATCCCAGTCCTCTAAACCCATGGTCAAAGCTTTGGCCTGGGTATAGTCGGTCAGATCGCTGTCTGCCCATCCGATACAACCGATGAGCAGGGTGTCGCCAACCCCTATCATATCCAGGTTAACCATACCAAGACCCTTCGCTATCAGCTCTTCTTCGTTTTCAATTACGTAGGCGTAGGAGCCGTCCAGTCCGATCTCTTCAGCACCAAAGGCGATAAATTTTAGGGTTGCCTTGGTTCTATGCCCTTTGGTGGTTAGGACACGCGCCGCCTCCAGCATGCCAGCAGTACCGGAGGCATTGTCATTGGCCCCGGGACCGGCTGAAACCGAATCATAGTGGCCACCGATATAAACAATTCCCTGCTCAGGATCAAGTCCTTCCCGTGTACCGATTATGTTCTGGCTGGTGCTGTCATAGGCATCAGTATCCACATTTAGGGATACGGTGACCGCTCCGCCGCCAAGCAGGTCCAAAAGATATTCCCCGTTTTCAAGGCTGATACTGACCGCAGGGATATCTGCAATGGCGCCAAGGGTCCCGAAAAAATTATCCGGTGAATGATTAAAGATAATAACTGCCACAGCTCCGGCAGCGGCAGCATTTGCGGTTTTATCACCAAAGGTCAGATCTCCCCGTTTAATAAGGGCAATTTTTCCGTCAACTTCAGTCGGAAAGTCGTCAGAATATCCTAACTCGCAGAATACGATTTCATTGATGAATTCTCCCGGTGGCGAGTAGCTCATGGTATTGGGGCTCAACATGGGGCCGTCGACCACGGTGAGTTCAGACCCAAAATCTTCAAAAAAGGTCATGGGAAAATCCTGTATCTCTACATCCAGTCCGTATGCTTCCATTTCAGCGGCAATATAGTCAGCTGCCGCTCTCTCCTGATCACCTCCGGCCACTCTGGGGCCAAACCCCACAAGGGCCTCAATATGTCCAAACGCTCTGTCTTTATCGTAAAGATTCTGGATGTCCTGGCTAGCCGAGCCTGCAAGTACTGCAGAAGTCAGCACAAGGCTGAAGGTAAAAAAAATGGCGATAAAAAGATTTCTTTTTTTCATTATTTTCTCCTGTTTATGGCGATTGCCAATAAGTTTTTCAGATTTGAGAATCGAGGCAAAACGTTTACCGTAGACAATTCATCCGGAGGACTCCGGATGGAAACACCCTTTATAAGTTTATTCACGGTATTCACTCGCTTTCAATTGGATTGCTGTTTAGAATTTTATCCTACCCGGATAACCATGAATTAAGGCGTGGCGTCAAATTAAAATCTTCCAGTGCAAAATCCACTATTCCAAGTGGATAGACGTGAATGGAAACGCCACGCCAATTACCTGGGAGGTTTATTTTTGACACTCGGCCTAACCCTGATACAATGACAGGGCCAAGTTGATCTTAGTTGCAGACTGCAGGCCTTATGGCTTTGACATTTTGCTTCAATTATTTGCCAACGTCGAAAAGAAGATGCCGTTGGTCCGCTATGAAAGAAAAAATATTTTCTTGTATGACATCTTTTATATTTAAAGATGCGTGAAATTAATTAAATTGACTTTAATAAACAAGATGCGAAATTTCAAGGAAAAATAGAAATAGTATTTATCAGCTATAAAAGTGTCCTTTAAATTTTCTTGGTCACAATAAACTATTCCAGTAATTTTCTGAGTGCCTCCTCGTTCAGCGGAATCAAATCCATATCCTCCTCACTCAATATATTTCTTTCAATTTGCTGTTTTATTTCCTTCAACCGGCTGACTTTTTCTTCAATAGAGTCTTTTGTAATAAA
>PIVQ01000318.1 GCA_003354055.1 Desulfobacteraceae bacterium
GCGGAAGACACCTTCTTCCAGAAAGCCGCCGATATGTACGAGGGCTTTAAGAAACACCGGAAAGATCTTGGAAAAAACTATGAAGACGATGTTTCCCCCATGGCTCACATTTTCAAAACCACCATGTATTCCGCCGAAAAGCTTGGCGGCGCGTATAAACGGCTTTGGAATGCGATCAGGCAGCAGAATGATCATAAATTCAAAGCACAGCGGGATCTTTGGTATGAAGGTGATGAATCCCTTCTGGAAGCCTTCAAAGCGTATACCAAGGAGAACAAGGCCGAGTATGCCGAATTGCAGGAGTATCTTACAACCCGGGACATTGAGAAAAAAGGCTTCCTTGTAACGAAAAAAGGGGATGAATTCCAGCTTTTACACTGGAAAAAGAAAAACGGGGTCCGGGAGGTGCTTGGCACCTTTGGAGACAAAGAGTCTGCATGGAAAGAAGGAATCCGGATAGAGGCCATGGAATCGGGTTTTTCCGACAAGGGGAAGGCTGCCCTGGCTGATTTCCGGAAAATGTCCCACAACCTTTATCATCACTTTGCCCGGAACCTGGAAGAATCAATCGCGGCATATGAAAAAGCCGGGCAGCCTTTGCCTCAGATCACCATCCAGAACGAGGACGGTGTGACCAAGGTTGATTTAAGGGCAGCCGCCGACAAAATGGGGGATCTGAGGGGATCATATTTTCCTAGGCTCAGAAATTCCGGAAAATGGCGGGTAATGGGTTATAAGAAGGGATCCGCCAAACAGATGCAGTTCTTTGACACCCGGCGTCTTCCCGGGGGTGCAAACGCATATCGAGCTGAACTGGAAAGAAAAGGGTTTAAAACCGAGATCGAAAAGGTTGGGAAGTTTTCAGAGGATCTTTTTTCAACCCTGGAACCGTTACTGGCACAGCAGCAAATCTTAAATAAGGCCATGAAGGATCTTTCCAATGAAGAAAAACACCGGATCCTTGAAGATGCAAATATCAAATCCAGGTGGGAAGGTGATACCTTCATTCTCCATGGAGCCCTCCGGGATAATATTGAGGCATCGGTAAGGCATTTGGGCGGAAAATATAAAGAAAGATGGTTGGGAAATAGTTTCCGGCCGGAAATTGCCTTTGAAGATGTTCCGGCCCAGGATCCGGTTGAGTTCGAGAAAAAAGTCACGGATGCCATCCTACATGCCGGTGGGCTTGAAAAGGATATGGATCTTGCCTTTGCCGACGCCATGGTAAAGCAATATGACGCCATCCTTAAAGGCCGGGGTGCCAGGTCCCGGATGTTGGCCAGGTCCGAAAATGTGGGGCTCGATGTCACACAGGGTTATGAACTGGATCCGGTGACGGCCATCACATCGGCAATGCAAGCAGCAGCAGGAAGTGAAGCAAAGGCCATTGTCGCAAAAGAAGGATCCGCCGCCATATCTGGCCGGGATATCTCTTGGCAGGATTACAAAAAAGGTAAATCCGGGGATATTGAAGGATTGGAACAGGATCTTGATTCCCTTTCCATGAACTCCCCGGAAGAGAAAGCCCGGAAAAAGGAACTGGATAGAAAGTTGATCAGTCTCAGGCGGGAAATGGAAAACAATTTCAATCCATCTCCCAATTATATGATCACTAAACAGAGACAAATTAAGGCCATCCACAAGGAAATGAAAAGCCTTGTTAAATGGATTGATGGAGCCCAGGCCAATAAAATAAAGCAAGACATCACCCAGGCTAAGACTGGACTGTATGAAGAATATTTAAAGATGGTGGATGACAGGAAGCTTGATGCAAAGACCCAGGCAACGGCCCATAAAGAAGCCACGGCAGCACTAAAGGATATTCTCCGTAATGAAGAGTTTGCGGACCGTGTTTTAGGCACATTGAAAGGTTTGGCTGTTTGGCAATATCTTGGGCTCCGGGTAAGCTCCGCAGCTGTCAATGTGACAAATATGGGTTTCGGTGTCCCGGCTGCCATCAATGGGGAAACGGACAACGATGTTTCCATCAAGACGGCATTGAAGCATATCGGGGCTTCAATGAAAAACTTTGCATCACACAGGAGGGGCAAACTCATTGGCACACAGCAATTGGTTTTTGATGAGATCCAGGAAAAAGGATGGGATTCACCCGTATTCAACCGGGAAGCCTTTGATGTTCTTTCCACCAAATTAGGAAAGGGATGGAACTTTGCCCTTGAAAAATCAATGTGGTTATTCGGGAAAGCGGAAGAGTTGAACCGGGCATCAACCATTGCAGCCACCTACTTTGCCATGAAAGAGGCGAATACTGGAGCCTGGGATCACGACGCCATGATGGAACGGGCAAAAGACATTTCAGATAAAGCCCATGGTGACTATTCCAAGGCAAACCGGCCATTCCAGATGCGGGGCAGTAACCTTGCCTCCCAGGTTCTACAGGCAAGTTATGTGTTTCAGACTTTTACCCACAACTACTTGCAAGAAATGTATCGCCTTGGGTGGGATAAAAAGCAGTATAAAGCCGCCTTGTGGATGGCTCTTTCCCCGGCTCTCTTCGGAATCGGTGCGACTCTGCCGGTGGGTGTTGCAAAGGGGCTTTCCAGTGCATTTGGTGGTGATGATCCAGAAGAAGGATTGATCAAGCTGGCGGAATCCTCCTTTGGTATGGGTGACATTGCCCGGAATGGTATCATGGGCGTTTTTGATCATGGTATCAATCTCCGGGGATCTTTGGCAACTCGGTTTGGTGTCCCCTCCACATTCATGGATATTTTTGGGGCTCCCGGGGCTGTTGTGTCGGATTGGTGGGAAGGCGGAAAGAATATATCCAATGGCCAATTCATGCAGGGTGCTGAAAAGATGTTGCCGGCAGCAGCAGGGAACATCCTGAAAGGATACCGGGAACACACAACCGGAGCTACTACCCGGTCAGGATCCCCCATTTTTTGGGGCAAGGACCAGCTTAAAGGCGATTCCATAGACATGGTATTAAGGATGCTCTCCTTTAACCCTACCAATCTTTCAAAAAAAAAAGAGATCCAATGGAGTGAATACAAGACCCAAACCAGGTACAGGACCATAAAATCCGAATTAATCAGGAGATATAAGGCGGAAATGGCTTTAACAATTGAAAACCGTTCCCGGCATGATATTCTCAAAATCAAGGCGGATATCAGGGATTACAACCAACGGATAAAAGACAAGGATCTGACCCGGTTGGGGTTGCTGATAACAGACCGCGGTATGAAGGATGCCATAAGGCGAAATGTTAAAGCACCTAAACGGGAACGATTAAGAAGAGACTTGTAGGGATCAACATGGAAATTGATTGGCAAGAAATAGCAGGGTATGTGGTTGGTTTTTTCACATGGATTTACGGGAAAATGCCAGCCACATGCGAAGGATGGACGGACCTAATCGCTTTTTTAATTGTGGCGGTTACATTCGTTTTTATCACTATGCCGAAAGCATGGGATTATCAAAAACAACGGAGGGCCAAATGAGCCTATCAAAGAAGCAACAACGATTCACCCTTTGTATAGGTAAGCTGATCATCTATGCACACAGTAAAGGGTATGGTCTTACTCAGGGAGATGGTTATCGGGATCCCAAGGTTCACGGGGAATTTGGAGAGAAAAAGTCTTATTCCGCAGCCAACAGTGTTCATAAGATTCGCCTGGCTGATGATCTCAATCTGTTCATTGACGGTAAGTACGTGCCGGACGGCAATCACCCTGCATGGCTTGACCTGGGTGAGTATTGGGAATCGTTGGATCTGGATGCTAGATGGGGTGGACGTTTTAATGATGCAAACCATCTTTCATTTAAGCATTGGGGGTGTAAGTAATGGCATTTGGATGGGTTACAGCAATTAAAGAAAGTGTTCAAGGCGTTTTTAGCCTTGCCAAGGCACCAATTGAAGGTTGGCAGAAACGAAAAACCTTGAAGACCCAAACGGATAATGAGATCCGTAAGATTGATGCAAATACCCGAAACAAACGTGCTGATGCTCAGATTGAAATGGCCAAGAATGGTCAGATGATTGAAGCGGATTATGATGCCCGGGCGCAGGATAATATGAAACACACCTGGAAGGATGAGTATCTGGTTGTCCTTTTGTTTCTTCCGGTCCTTATGCTCTTTATCAGTCCTCTAATAATGGATTGGTACCCTAATTTCCAATACCAGGTGATCGCCTCTGTAAAGGCCCTGGACGAGTTCCCTGCTTGGTACACGTTCCTTTTAACAGGTATTGTGATCGCAACCTTTGGGCTGCGTTGGTATTATAGTAGAGGGACCAAAACAAAGGAGAAGCCACTTTCGAAGACGATGATCGCTAAATAGTTTTTGATAAATATTTTTTTTTATGCGATTGTTTTCCCATCTTGGAACCCAAAAAGATAGGAGTTGAAAAAAAGTTGAAAAAAATTCGTTATTTTTTCGTTTTCGCCATTTTTACCGTTATTTTTGTGTTTGCGCTGTCTTTTGGTGGGACTCGTGATGGTCCCGAAAGGGTTGCAGCCGCCTTTGACGACCCTGTCCCTTTTGTGGAAACCAGTGCCTCTTGTGTCCAGTGCCATGGAGGGCTGGATGCCGATAGAATTGTCATGGGGGTTTCCCCCCTGATTGATACTGAAACTGCTTTTACCTACGTTCTAACGTACAACGGCACCGGGGTCAGATTAGACCCGGGCTGACAGCTCAGACAAGACAATTAGAAAAGCCCCAAGGAAAGCATGAATCCTTGGGGCTTTTTTCATGTATATATAGCTCATTGGGTTTTTCAAGCGGATATTTTTCCTCTTTCAACTTCCAATGGTACTACGCCGGGCTGGATCATATCTATTGATTCGACGGCACTCGGAAAAGCCTCCCGCATAGATCTGATAACGACACTGGCATCCTCTCTGGCTTTCAAAAGCCGATCTCTTGCTATTTCATTTTGTTCAAGTGCGTTTTCGATGTTCCAAAAAGTATTGGTGGTCGCCTGAAGAAACGATAAAACAGCTTTGGGTGCTAACTCAAATTCCGACATAGTATCTACTCCATACAAATGTTAAAAAAAACGACGTTTTCGATTGAAATGGGCCATGTTCGGTTGACAGACCGTTAACCAAAGAACCGGCGGGCGCAGAAGGCCCCCGAACATAGCCCACAATATGCGTAGACCCAATATGCATGGCTCATTCGGCTGTCAACCCGAGTCCTGACAACGTGCCAAGACGCTGCTATTTGGCACTGTTTTCACTCCATTGTCAAGTCGAATTTAATAAGAAATATGTTAAATTATGTAGGATAAAAAAAGAGGCGTTCCTCAGATTTACAGGCGGTTTTTTATTTGATAAAATTAATTTGTTTTGCTCCACTTTTAGTGGGTAATGTAATGTTACTCTGTGGTAGCAAGGAGTAGTATGTAGGGATTGACTAAAAAAAGACCCCAAGGATAGCATGTTCTCCTTGGGGTCTTTTTTTTAATGTTGTCCAGATGTTGTCCGTTGTAAAAATAATCACCATCAATTCAACTACTTATACCTCCGCGTGGAAGTTCAAGTCTTCTCTTCGGTACCAAAATAAACAAAGGCCTTTCAGAGATTTTATTACTCTGAAAGGCCTTTGTTGTTTCCAGGGGGGGGGCAACAAAGGCCTTTAAAACTATTTGAATCGCACGAGGGCTAACAAGCATACCACTTTCAAGCTTTACCCCAGACTACCAAACATACCACATTTATGATTATTCAAAAATTTGTAACTTTTAGGATTCTAAAAAATCAGGCTTGATTGAACAATTCTAATCGAGTGCCAGGAAACGCATCAACCAATTCGGTCTTAATATCGGCATGGTCTTCAAATACAGTCATCCAGATTGACCAAAAGCCTGTCTGTAAAGCCAGATCTTTTATAATCTCAGGACTCCCAATCCCTTTGTTAAATTTATCCAAATATCTTTTTGCAAGTTCCCATGCCTTTTTACGTTCTTGCCACCGTTTGTCTTTTGGGCTGCATTTGGGATGCCCAGGTAATCGATCAAGCCCTATAAGATCCATCAAAGCCTTTGCTTTTGGCCGCAAAATATCATTGAGGCTTGGATTCAGGCCAATCAAACCACTCTCTAAGTAAGCAAAAAGTATAAATGTATTATCTATGTGTGGCATCAGTATTTCATCAAAATCAACCGGTTTGGTTCCCTTTGTGGGGTTACAATTCCTACAAGCCAATAAAAAATTCCCCCAATCATATTTTTTTTGAGGGTTGTTGGCCTTATCTTCTATATGCTCAACATCCAATGAAGAAAAATATCCTTTGCGTTCGCAATAACTACAAAAAGAACCCAAAGCCTCGATCAAATCCTCTTTTGCTTTAGCGTAGGGATTATAAGTATCACGATTATCAGTGTATCTTGATTTATCTACGGGTCTCATTTTGTCAGTTCCGTTGACCGTTCGGATTTCATAAGTGCCACATAAACAGGATCATTGCTAAATTTAAGTTCAATTTCATCAAGGCGTGCTTTGATAATCTTTGTATGATCATCAGTGTCTGAGTTTTTACCTTCCTTTATTAAATCGAAATATTCAGCGGCTAACTCCTGCATTTTATTGAACAGGCGGCTTCTCCTGACATCCTCGATTTGCATCACGTCCTCTGCAATATCTTCTATACTTTTTATCGATGGGTTATCGGTAATATTACTATCAAGAATAATAACTTCATTGGATTTCAACGATTGGATAATAAAAGGAGAGTGAGAGGTCGTTATAAATTGAATATTCGGAAATGTTCTTTTTAAATCACTTACAATATTTTTTTGCCACTTGGGATGTAAATGCATATCCAATTCGTCTATTAAGACCACACCAGTTGCTTGAGTAACGGCATTTGCTTTTAAATGTGGATTTAGTTTTATTGCACGGTACGCAATATCGGCTGAAAGTCGAACAATACTTTTATATCCGCTACTCAGCTGCCCAAAAGGCATCCACTCGTTATTGTCCAACTGACCTAACATATCGTTGGCTTCCCAACTAAATTTAACATTTTTCCAGCCGGGAACCATACTCGTAATTGCATCCACAAAGGCCGTGTATAAAGTTTTGTCTTTTTTAAATTTTAAAACAGAGTCTTCAAAGGTTTTAAACCATACCAAAAACTTTTGCTGAAATGAACGAGGATCTAAAGCGCTATAATACCCATCAAGGCGAGAGCCTTTTTTGGCATATGCTTTTTTTTGAAGT
This sequence comes from Desulfobacteraceae bacterium, assembly GCA_003354055.1. The sequence goes on from PIVQ01000318.1 coordinate 7,194, forward strand.
TGTTCACTCGATACACGTTCTATTCCATAGTATGCAATTAACGGCAGGTTGACACTATCCCCTTCTCGGATCTTGGTCGTCATCATTCTTGCTTTGTTGATTAATTCACTGGCATGTCTATAGCTTGTTGACCCTCCTTTTGGTTTATCAGTTGCTCTAAACCAACTATAGTCACGGCCGTTCAAAGTATGTCGAACATGGATAGAAAATGGGAGTTTAAATTCCACACTTTCTTCAGCCACAATGGTTTGTCGCTTTTCTTCTTGCTTCAAAGGCCTGGACGGCACGCCATCCACACCAAGAAAAAATGTGCCAAGAGCATAGGACAATGAATCTAAAATTGATGTCTTACCGGTGCCATTATCGCCAACCAAAACATTAAAATTGGAATCGAACGAAAACGTTTCACGAGAAAAGCCTCTGAAATTTTGAATTTTAACCTCATTTATTTTCATTCATGTAATCCCTTTTATTATAATCATAAAATTTCTAAAACAATATAAACCGTTTTGATTCGACATCTGGATAGCCTGAAAAACGACCAGGCTATCCATAGTAATTCTAATGACAGATTTTTAATACTTTTGTACTAAAAAAGGAAAAAAGACACAAGACAAATACCAGCACTGTT
>PIVQ01000319.1 GCA_003354055.1 Desulfobacteraceae bacterium
AAATCCTGCGAAAGCTGTCACAGGTTTGATCTTTGCCACGGCGGATGCCCGGCCATTGCCTATCATACACAAAGAAAACTGGGTATCCCCGACCCCGACTGCCTTGAAAATTGTGTAACTGTAAAACCCGTAAAGGAAATGGTTTGGTAAGGATCGGCTCCAAAATTACTTGATCTTTTGTTTTCAAAATACCCAGTCTTTTAAGGGGTTTTGGAAACAATTTAGATCAAGTTATTTTGTAACGATTCCTAAAGCAGAAATAGAACAAAGCAAATGTAGTTATAATAACAACAAAGAAGGAGGGCTATTAAGTGGACAAGATTTTAAGAATTGATGTGAGTGGTGATGAGGCTCCAAGTTTTCTTATACAAGGATTAGGCGATTATGCAGGTCTTGGCGGAAGAGGGATGACGTCCGGCATTGTTTCAAAAGAGGTTCCGCCCTTGTGCCATCCTCTGGGAGCAGATAACAAGGTGATTATCGCACCCGGAATGCTCAGCGGAAGTGCGGCATCCATGTCAGGAAGATTATCAATTGGGTTTAAGAGCCCTCTTACAGGCGGAATAAAAGAATCCAACGCCGGCGGGCAAGCCGCACAGGTCCTGGCCCGTCTGGGCTACGCAGCCATCGTTTTGGAAGGCAAACCAACCGATAACACCTTTTACAAGGTCATTATCAACAAGGACGGTGTAACCATAGAACCGGACAACAGCCTGAAGATGCTTGGTAATTATGACCTGATTGATAAAATGAACGATGCCTATGGCAAGAAAGCCTGCTTCATTTCAATCGGCCAGGCCGGTGAAATGAAGATGAGCGCAGCATCCATAGCAATTACAGACATGGAACAGCGCCCCACCCGTCATGCCGGTCGCGGAGGCGGAGGGGCGGTAATGGGGTCAAAGGGTATCAAGGTCATTGTCCTGGATGACACAGGCATGGGAATGCGGAAACCCAAAGATCCGGAAAAATTCAAAGCCGCCAATAAAGAATTTGTAGCCGGACTCAAAAAACATCCTGTTACCGGTGAAGGGCTTCCTGCTTTTGGAACCAATGTGCTTACCAATGTATTGAATGAGGCCGGCGGATATCCCACAAATAATTTTAGTACGGGTCAGTTTGACGGCGCCACTAAAATCGCCGGTGAAGCCCTTGCTGAGATGGAAACGTCAAGGGGCGCGAACCCCACACACGGCTGCCACCGGGGATGTGTAATCAAGTGTTCCGGTACATACAATGATAAGGATGGCAATTTTCTTACCAAACAGCCGGAATACGAGACGGTTTGGGCTCATGGCGGTAACTGTGGTATTGACGACCTGGATGCCATTGCCATGCTTGATAGGCTCGACGATGACTTCGGGGTGGACACAATTGAAATGGGTGCTACCATTGCCGTTGTTATGGAGGCCGGAATTGCTGAATTCGGTGATGCCGAAGCAGCCATCAACCTGGTCAAAGAGGTGGGAAAAGGAACACCCCTTGGTAGAGTTCTTGGTAACGGCGCAAAGGTCGCCGGACAGGTATTTGGCGTAGAAAGAATTCCTGTTGTCAAGGGCCAGTCCATGCCTGCTTATGATCCCAGGGCTGTTCAGGGAATGGGGGTAACTTACGCCACGGCAACAATGGGTGCTGATCATACAGCAGGCTATGCTGTGGCAACCAATCTTCTCGGTATTGGTGGGAGTGTTGATGCTCTAAAACCAGAAGGACAGGTCGAACTGTCCAGAAATCTCCAGATCGCCACGGCAGCCATCGATGCCACTGGCATGTGCCTGTTTATAGCCTTTCCCATTCTTGACCAGCCAGAGACATTCCAGGCTCTCATTGATGTGATTAACGGCTTTCACGGCCTCAGCCTAACCGGAGATGATGTCACGGCTCTTGGAAAATCCATACTTGAAAAAGAAAGAGATTTTAACGCCCGCGCAGGATTTACATCTAAAGATGACAGACTGCCGGAATACTTTAAAAATGAGAAACTGGCTCCCCATGGTGTCACATTTGCAGTCAGTGATGAGGAACTGGATGAAGTTTTTAACTGGTAAGGATCGGCTCCAAAATTACTTGACCTTTTGTAACGATTCCTAAGTTTTTTTGTCTGAAAGTTAATTCCAATGATTTGGGGGCGGATAGGGAGAGGCCCACATGGAACTCCCTATCTTTTATCTTGACGGTTCAGGGGGTGTCTGGTTTAAATTAATACACAATGACAGAGTTGGAAGGATAATATGTTTAAAGCAGCGACTGTAGAATCTAAAGAAGAGTATTCTTACAATATGGGATTAAGACTGGGAGAAACTCTGATAGAGAGACTAGGGCAAACACCTGGCGGCTGCTGGCTCTTTTGTGAGCCTGGAGATAAATTAAAGGAAATGCTCAACGGAATAGGAGATGCTGTCGCCACCCCGAATCTTATCGGATGCACCGGTGCGGCTGAAATTTCAACCACCGGATACAGCACGGAATCTGTCGTTCTGGGAGGCATAGCCTCGGATCAGATCGAGTTTGAAGTTGTTCATACTAAAAATATCAGCCGGGACTGCGAACGTGCCGGGGAAGAACTTGCCGGGAAATTTTCATCTAAAGTCCGTTATGTACAACTTTTTTCAGATGGAATAACCGGAAACGGATGTGCACTTTTGCGGGGCATCAACTCCATATTGGAAGAACAAATTCCCATAATCGGAGGAACCTCCGGGGACACTGGAGGCTTAAATAAATCCTGGCAGTTTTCAGGAAAAAGTCTGCTTTCCGACTCGGCTGTGGCTATCGGCTTCACTGGAAACTTCAAAGTGGGTACCGGCGTACAGAGCGGGTGGTCACCGGTAGGCCTGCCCAAAAAAGTGACACGCTCTTCAGGCAACACACTATACGAATTAAACGGTGAACCTGCATTAAACGTATATAAACGGTTTTTAGGCAAACATGCGGAAAATCTGCCTGCCGTCGGGCTGGAATATCCCCTGGGATTCTATGGCAGGGACGGAAGTGCGGCAGGAGAAGATCAATTCATACTCCGGGCCACAATGGTTGTCAACCATGAAAAAGGTTCCATCACATTTGCAGGTGACGTTCCCGAAGGAACAAATGCCCATCTAACCTGTGGTGATAGTACTTCTCTATTGGAAGCTGCGGAAAAAGCAACCCGGCTTGCCCTTGACGAGTTAGAAGGCACAACGCCTGTAATGGTCTTCCTTTATTCCTGTATGGCCAGAAAGAATCTGCTGGGACAGCGGACAAAAGAGGAATTTGAACGGATTAATTTGAAACTTGGAAAGAAGTTACCCATATTGGGATTCTATAGCTTTGGTGAATACTGCCGGGTTAAAACAGGAGGCCCCTGCCTGTTCCATAATGAATCAGCCACTATATCAGTTATCGGGATATAAACTATGCCAAATAGCAAGGCTCAGGACAAAAGAATTTCAGAACTGGAAGAATTACTGGAAGTTTCAGAACGCAAAGCCGACATCCTGACAAATCTTCTCAAAGAGGCAAGTGCCGAATATGAGCAGACCCTGGAAAAAATTAAAATATCAGAGGCAAATTTTCGGGCCATTTTTGAAAATGCGCCTGAAGCCATCTACATAATTGAAGCAAATACCAGAAAATTTCTCGACTGCAATCCTTTCATGGTAAGCTGGCTCGGATACACCCGTAATGAACTATTGTCCATGCGAGTAGAGGATATACTCAAAACCGTTGCCTGGGAAAGTATTCAGGAAAATATTGAAAAAACTATCAATGAAGGATTTATACATATCCAGGCACGGGACTATAAGAAAAAAGATGGCGCCCTAGTGGAAGCTGAAGCAACAGGAACCCTTCTGGATTACCAGGGTAAAAAATGCGCTGCTGTACTGGTACGGGATATCACCCAACGAAAACAGGTAGAAGCGCTTGGTAAATATAAGGAACTTTTTGAAAATGTAAGTGATCCCGTGTTTATTAATGATGCCAAGGGTAAATTTCTGGAAGCTAATGATGTGGCCTGTGATTTCTTCGGGTATACACGGGATCAGCTATTAAAGATGAGTTTAAGAGAGCTGACCTCGCCTGGACACCTCTCAGCACTGGATAAAATGCAAAATAAAAAAATTCCCAAAGGAGAGACCATCCAGTTTGAACTCAATTTGCTGACCCGGGATGGCCTGACAATCCCTTTTGAATTCCAGGGCAGATTAATCATCCATAAAAACAAATCAGCTTTTTTAAGTGTTGCGCGGAATTTAAGTATCCGAGAAAAACTTCATAAAACACTGGTACGGGCAGAACGTCTTTCCGCCGTCGGAGAGATGGCAAGCGGGGTTGCCCATAACTTTAACAATCTTCTCCAGATGATAATGGCCGGCGCTGAAGTTGCCAAGTCCAAACTGGAATCGGGTAAAATCAGGGATTGCGATGAAGCTATAAGGAGTATTATCAGCGCTTCCCACCGTGGTGCAGGTGTTGTAAGACGAATCAAGGATTTTACCCAGGCAGGAAAAAACAGCATCAAGTCCGGCAATGTATTTGACCTCAATGCGTTGGTTTCCGAAGCGGTAGAACTGACCAGACCCCTGTGGAAGCCTCCGTCAATCCCCAGTAAATATCATCTCAAAGTGATAAACGGCCAAAATTGTTTTGTAAAGGGAATATCATCTGAAATTTACGAGGTGCTGGTTAATCTGATCAAGAACGGTCTTGAGGCCATGCACCAGGGCGGCACCCTGACCGTTTCAACGTATATCAGGAATAAAAATGTGCATCTGGATATTTCCGATACAGGATGCGGAATACCGGAAGAACATTTTCAGCGGATATTTGAGCCTTTCTTTACAACCAAAGGCTCCCAGAGCAGCGGCCTGGGCCTCTCATCCTGCTATGGTATTGTAAAAAAATTCCAAGGAGATCTTCACGTAAAAAGCCTGCTGGATCAAGGTACTGAGTTTACGGTTATTTTCCCGCTGGCCAAACCTGATGAAGCTGTCATAAGGGCAGAAAAAATCCCTCAACCACATATTCCCATGCGGTTTCTCCTAATAGATGACGAAGTCAACATCTTAAGGTCCTTGGAGATGTATTTTGAGGATTTGGAAATAGACATTACCACCGCCAGTTCGGCAGCTAAAGGTATCAGATCTGTCCATGAAAACAATTTTGATGTCATATTGTGCGATTTCGGGATGGACGACATGAACGGCCTTAAAGTCGGTAAAGAGGTCAAAAAATATTACGCAGAAAAAAGTCTTAATAAAATTCCTTTCCTGCTTTACACCGGCCTGGATAAACAACTGGATGCCGGGAAACTTGAAGAATCGGGAGTAGACAGGATTGTTCACAAACCAACATCCTGTGAAGACATCCTTACTATTATCAGGGAGGTCATTGCTGATCACAGGGCTTGAAGAAAAATGTTGTTATAACGGCGACTCGACAATAAGCGATGCCACCACCAATGGCAAAGAAATTGTGAACAATGCTAAAAAGGCCGCGACCATAAAATGGCTTTTTCTCTTCATATATCCATTTGTCAGCTTCAACGTTTAAATCAGTCCCGGAATTTTTGCGCCGGTGCATTTGTTTCGTTATGCTTTTTGCTCTTTAATTTTAATGGCTTAAAACTAGGTTCGAAATATATGTTTTTACCTTTTATGCTGCCTTCTCCCGTTTGAAAAATGGCTTGTTTAGGGCAATAATTAACGCAACGCATGCATTGTTCACAGGTTTTTAACCATTTAGGTTTATTATCTACAATCTGTATGCTGTTTGTTGGACATATTTTTTCACACAATCCACACGAATCACAGGTTTCATCCGTTCTATAATTTCTCCACAAATTACTAACGCCTAGCCATTTGAATACATAATAATCTTTATAGAAACCAAATTTACTATATGTGGATGGATAATTAAAAGCATGATGATGAAGCACGCCATCTATAATGTTTTGTGCTATTTGCCTTGTTTTAAATACACCGGTGTTGATTATCGATTGCGCCTCTTCTTTTGATGGCGGGTTCATTAATACTGTCCAATTTATAGGCATTTGAATGACTTTACTATAAGTTACATTAAGCCCTTTTCTTTTCAAAATTTTAGTGCTTTCCTCAACGGAAAAACCTGATTCGTCTAAGTTACCTGCTGTAATCAATATAAAAGTATTTATTGGACTTTTAAATATAGGCAGATTTAATAAATAGTTCCTGCATATTCGTGGAATTCCAAACGCATAAACTGGAAAACAAAACCCAATCAAATCGGCGTCTTCGTTTATATTAGATTTGTCTGTAATAGAAGAAAGTGTGACTTTATTGCCGTTTTGAATAAAGATTTCTTTACACGTATCTATAATTTTATATGAGTTGCCTGTTCCTGAAAAATATTTTAACTCTACATTCATAATTATTTCTCTTTTCTTTTCTGTCTTTTCATCAAAGATTTTACCCGGGTTTCCGGATCATGAAAGCGTTTGAAATAATGGGTCAGCGTCGTAACACTGAATATCGTATTGACCGCCGGAATCCTGATCAGCATCCAGAATATCCAATAGGATAAAAAAAGAGCTGGTATATAGTATAACGCTTCAACCAAAAGCATAAGCCAATAGTTTTTAATCCCAAAAAAGCTCCCTATGGCATTGGTCAGCCCCGTCGTTATATTTGCGAACACAGGGACAGCCATAATAAAGGATTGCAGGAAAACCCAGGAATGCCCGGCCTCAACCGCCTTTTTTCTGCAATACCCCATGCATCGCATGCAGTTTTCGCAGTGATAGGTCCAGAACGGGCGCTTCTTGCCAAAAAAGCGTTTCATTTCAATAGCATGGTTTGGGCAGATTTTTGCACACATCCCACAGGACACACAATTGTTGTTGGCAAACATCATTTTAGCCATGCTTGTTTTAGCGTAAATCAGATAGAGAATCGGAAATATCGGAATCAACCAGAATAAAAGGCTTGCCCATATGCCTTCATAAAGGTTGTTCAGGGTAAACAGCACCCTTTTGTCCGCCATCACACGAGACATGAAAAACTCAATTTTCCTCTTGGATAATTTACAAATACCGTTCACGGCATTGAGCGTAAGGCTGGGATGAAAATTGTTCATATTGGCTGCCATGTCCAGACTGAAAAATCCCCGGATATCATACCCCTTGAACAAGAGGACCAATGCGGCAAAGAAATTTGCAAAACCGGCTGCGCCAGGTATCTTTACAGGTCCAATCCATAAGGCACCGCGGGTGGCAATGCTTAGAACCTTTGCTTTCTTTTGCCGGGGCATTTTGAACAAAAATTTGATCATGGACCAAGGCGGCATAAATCCGTGCGTGGGAAACAAGACAGCGGTCAGTTGACGGTCGGGCTGTTTAAAATCTTCTTGGAAGTCGGCATGTTCGATAAATTTTAGATGAGTTGTAATTCCGTTTTTTTCAAAAAGGTCTTCTATCCACCGCGCCACCCGAAAGGTATTGCCGGTACCGCTTAAAACATAGAGCAAAGACGTGTCGAATGATTTCATTTCATATCCATATTATATGAGCAAACTTTGAATAAAGGCTTTGTAAGCTTTTTTAACTTCTCTTTTCCCCAGGGGCTTAAACCCCAAAGCTTCATACAAAATGATGCCGTCCATTTGAGCCATAATTGCGTAAGCAGTTGGAAGTAAATTAACGAATTTGAATTCCTTTTTTTCAACGCCATATTCTATTATCGCAATAACACCGTCCAGATACTGCTGGTATATCTCTTGATAGATCTCCTGAAGTTTTTCATTTTGTTTCATATGAGAGTAAAAATGGATGAGCAGACCAAAAAACTGATCTTCGGGCAAGGTGAT
>PIVQ01001113.1 GCA_003354055.1 Desulfobacteraceae bacterium
AGAATTAATTGAGTGTTCCGGGGTATGGTTATGTCCAGACACGGATGGTGTCGGTAATCCATTAGTATACTCTGGAGGAAAGGTATGGGATATCAGGATAGAATTAACCGGGCAACCGCGTATATCGAGCAAAATCTCAACCGGGATATCAAGGCGGTTGAGGTGGCAAAGGAGGCTGCCTATTCCTTGTTCCATTTCCACAGGATCTTTCTGGCAGCCACAGGCAATACTCTGAAGGCCTATATCCGCATGCGGCAGATGACCCAGGCGGCCAGAACCCTGATTGAAACCGATACCCGGATCATTGAGATTGCCCTGGATGCAGGCTTTGACTCTCAGGAGGCCTTTACCCGTGCTTTTAAGAAGGCATTCGGTCTGCCGCCGGGGAAATACCGGAGGCAAAAACGCCACTATCCATCCGTGTATAAGAACAGATTTAACTTATGCCTGAAAGGAGGGTGCGCCATGACACCGGTCATTAAAGAGAAAGAGGGATTTAAGGTTGTAGGAATAAGGTATTTCGGGGGCAATGAGAGTAATGAGATCCCCGGGGTATGGGATGATCTGCTGGAAAGGGCAGATGAGATCAGTCATTTGGATAATTCCGTGCACTTTTACGGGCTTTGCACTGTGCCTGAGGCGGATACAAACGGACAGGAAAGTGATGCGTTCGAATATATTGCCGGCAGGGCAGTAACCCGCCTGGATGATATTCCCGAGGGAATGGTCGCCAGGGAAGTACCGGACGGGAAATATGCCGTTTTCACCCACCGGGGCTCCCTTGACAATCTTAAGGAGACCTATGCCTATATCTACGGCGAGTGGACAAGGCAGGTGGGGAATGAAATCATTAACGGGGCCTATGATTTTGAATTCTACGATGAGAATTTCGATCCGTCAGGATCTAAGACGTCCGAACTTTATATTTACATACCCGTAAAATAACAACCCAATAGTTTTATTATCGTTTATTAGGATAATCTCTGCAAATCCCACTAAAATAGTGGGATAAGGTGTTGATAAAAAATATAAATCATTCCTTGACGAATGCATAAATTAAATTTAAGGTAAAATCTTTTTTTGGGATTTAAGGAAAAAAAGAGGATAGATTTTTTTAGTGAATAGTACGCAGGGTCGTCATCATTTTTAAAAAAATCAAGTGGGTTATACTTATCAGAATTTGTCTTTTTTGTGAAGGGCAAATCCTGGCTTAGGAATCGTTACATAATAACTTGATCTAAATTGTTTCCAAAACCCCTTAAAAGACTGGGTATTTTGAAAACAAAAGATCAAGTAATTTTGGAGCCGATCCTTAAATAGAAATAGTTGCTGGTTTTTCACCGATGCAATGCAAGCGTGAATGACCGGCAGGTTTGTGTATTTTGACTGAACCACTAATGCTGGAATAAAACATATGCAGCTTTCACAACAGCAGATTGATTATTGTATGGAGTGCGGGGTCTGTACCGGATCCTGTCCTGTTGCCATGGAACTTACGGGTTTTTCCCCCAGGCAGATGATCAAACGGGCCATGGCTGATCCGGACGGAGAAATTCTTGAGAGTAAGGACCTCTGGGCCTGTCTTTCCTGTTCAAGGTGTTCGGACAGGTGTCCCGTGGAAATCGATTTTCCCGCCTTTATCCGTACCTTCCGCCATAAGGCGCGTCAGAAGGATAACCTTCCAAACTTAAGCCACCACGGCATGTTCCAGACCATGACCAATATCCAGGTCGCCCAGATTCAAAACGGCCGGGCTGCTGCAGGGAAGAAACGAACCGCCTGGGCTCAAGAGGCGGGTGAGACTTGCGAAACCGGAGAGTATTTTTATTTTTCCGGCTGTATTGCCCAATATGATGTGGCATTCCAATATCTGGATCTTGAGATGATTCAGACCGCAAAAAATAATCTTCGGCTG